>CAYPAZ010000093.1:0-8313 GCA_964408835.1 uncultured Anaerolineaceae bacterium | reverse complement strand
GAGGAAGGCGATGAGGACAGAGGTGGGTGACGAGGGAGCGGGGGCCGGGGCAGCCGCGACCGCTGCCTGCGTGGCTGCGGAAATCACGGTGACCGACGCGCTGGCTTCGGCTGATGCGGCGGCCTCTTCGGGCGAGGCGCTATAGGAACCGGATGCGACTCCCTCCTCGGCCTCGCTGGCACGGACCATGTCTTCGCTGGCGACGCCAACGCCAACCCCGGACTCCTGAGCGGCGCGACCTTCGAGCGCAGCATCCGCGACCTTCCCGAGAATGAGCTTGATCGCGCGGATGGCGTCGTCGTTACTTGGGATGGGGTAGGCGATGGGGTCGGGGTCGCAGTTCGTGTCCACGAGCGAGACGATCGGGATGGCCAGGCGCTTGCATTCGGCCACGGCGATGTGCTCGTTGACGGTGTCGATGATGAAGACTGCGGCTGGGACGCGCTCGAGGGTCTTGATGCCGCCGAAGTAGCGATTGAGACGCTCGATCTCGTTGCTGATGTCGAGCTGTTCTTTCTTGGTCAGGCGGAGGAAGTCTCCGCGGGCGACCGCGGCTTCGAGGTCGAGGAGGTGGCGAATGCGGGCCTGGATGGTGCGCCAATTCGTAAGGGTCCCGCCGAGCCAGCGGTTGTTCACGTAGGGGAGGCCGGCTCGCTCGGCTTCCATCTGGACCGTCTCACGCGCCTGCTTCTTGGTGCCGATGATGAGGACGGTGCCGCCAGCGGCGACCGTATCGCGCACGAAGTTGATGGCATCGTCGAGGCGCGTGACGGTCTGCTGAAGGTCGATTATGTGGATGCCGTTGCGTTCGGTGAAGATGAACGGCCGCATTTTGGGGTTCCAGCGCCGGGTCTGGTGTCCGAAGTGGACGCCTGCCTCGAGCAGCTGCTTCATGCTGACGGGTGTTACCACGTTACTCCCGGAGTACGGCGCATAGATTTGACCTCCGGGGAGGCCAGGCACCGCCGATGTCACACAAGCGAACCTCAGCGTATCCGAGCGACAGCGTTCGCGGAAGAGATTGGCCTTAGCACTCTTGACAGCCGAGTGCTAGCTTCGGGATGATTCAGGGGTCTATAAGCCCGCCCGCGACACCTGAGGGACTCGATGCCCACGTATGAATACTACTGCGCCCGTTGCGAGGCCTCCTACGACCTCCAGGAGGGCTTCTCGGCGCCGAATCGTCATCGCTGCAAGGAGTGCAAGCGAGGCATGGCCAAGCGGGTGCTCCACGCACCGCGGATCGTGTTCAAGGGCAGCGGTTTCTACGCCACCGACAGCAAGGGCAAGTCCGCCGCCGTCACCGAATCCGACGGCGACGCCGAACCCAAGACCGAGACCGAGACCAAGACCAAGACCAAGCCTGCAGCGACGAAGAAAGACTCCGGGACGGCCGAACCAACGACCTCGGCCGCGTCCTGAGCTCGGGCCATGCGTGCCGTCGTCCAGCGAGTGACCAGCGCCAGCGTCGCGGTGGACGGCTCTACCGTCGGGGCAATATCCCGGGGTCTGCTGGTCTTTCTCGGGGTGGGACACGACGACACGGGAGCCACCGCCGAGCGTCTCGCCCGGAAGATCGCCGGCCTTCGCATCTTCGAAGACGATGACGGGCGGATGAACCGCTCCTGCGCTGAAGCCGGTGGGGACGTTCTGTGCATCAGCCAGTTCACGCTCTATGGCGACGTCCGGCGCGGGAATCGCCCCTCGTTCACCGATGCCGCACCGCCCGAGACCGCCGAACATCTCTACCGGGCCTTTTGCGTGGGCATCGAAGCGGAAGGGCTCAGGTGCGAGCAGGGCGTGTTCGGGGCCGACATGGAGGTCGCCATTGTGAACGATGGTCCCGTGACGCTGGTGCTGGACACCGCCGATCTCGACCGCCCCAGACGTGCTTGACCCACCGGCCCGCAGGATTCAACGTTCGAGGACTACCCGGACAAAGGCGTTTCTCCCATGCGGATGAGCAAGATGCTGCTGCGCACGTTGCGCGAGGCCCCGGCGGAAGCCGACCTCCCGAGCCACCAGCTCATCCTGCGCGCGGGGCTGGCAGTGCCGCTCGCGGCGGGGCTGTACTGCTACACGCCACTGGGGTGGCGGGTGCATCGCCGCATCGAGCAGATCATTCGCGAAGAGATGGACCGCAGCGGCGCCCAGGAAATCCACCTTCCCGCGCTCAGCCCGATCGAACTCTGGGAGAAGTCCGGCCGCGACGAGGCCATGGGCGCCACCCTATTTCGCCTCCACGACCGGCGGGAGCGCGAGTTCGCGCTGGGGCCAACGCACGAGGAGGTGGTCAGCTACCTGGCGTCCCGCCACCTGCAGAGCTATCGCGACATGCCAGTGACCCTCTACCAGATCCAGACCAAGTTTCGCGACGAGACGCGCCCGCGGGGCGGGCTGATCCGGCTGCGCGAGTTCACGATGAAAGACGCCTACAGCTTCGATACCGACTGGGCGACGCTCGATGTCTCGTACCAGGCCGCGTTCGACGCTTACGTCCGCATCTTCGCGCGGACCGGTGTCCCGGTGGTGCCGGTGGCCGCGGACTCTGGAGCGATCGGTGGCAAAGACAGCCAGGAGTTCGTGTATCTCACGGAGAGCGGCGAGGACACGGTCCTTATCTGCCCTGGGTGCGGGTACGCGGCCAACGCGGAGAAGGCCGACTTCCGGCGCCCGGCGGCTCTTCGGGGGGAGCCGAAGCAGCTGGAGAAGGTCCACACGCCCGGGCAGAGGACCATCGCCGACCTCGCGGCCTTCCTCGGCGTAGAGGAGCGCCAGACGCTCAAGGCCGTGTTCTTCCGGGCGGACGGGCAGCCGGTGTTCGTGGCAATCCGGGGGGACCTCGACGTGAACGAGGTGAAGCTCCAGAACGCGCTGAAGGCGAAGACTCTGGAGGCACTCGATGAGGAAGCCGTCATCCGGGCGGGCCTCGTGGCCGGGTCCGCATCACCGGTCGGCATCTCGGGCATGAGAGTGATCGCGGACCCGAGCGGCATCGACGCCACCAACCTGGTGGCCGGCGCGAATGAGGACGACTACCACCTCCTCAACGTGAACCACGGCCGCGACTGGAAGGCCGACCTGGTCGCCGACATCGGGCTCGCGCGCGCGGGCGACGGCTGCCCCAACTGCGACGCAAGCCTTGAGGAGCAGCGCGGCATCGAGATGGGTCATGTCTTCAAACTCGGCACCATGTATTCGGAGGCCCTCGATGTCAGATACCTGGGCGAAGACGGCGAGGAGCGGCCCTGCGTCATGGGCTGCTACGGCATCGGGGTTGAGCGCATGCTGGCGGCCATCCTGGAGGAGCATCGCGACGACGACGGCATCATCTGGCCGCGGGAAGTTGCGCCATACGATTGCCACATCGTGGTGCTGAACCAGGACCAGCCGGAGGTCCAGGAGGCGCTTGGCGAGGTCGAGTCTGGGCTGGACGCGATGGGACTCGCGGCGCTGGTGGACGACCGGGACGACTCAGCCGGGATCAAATTCAAGGACGCTGACCTGCTCGGGATGCCGGTGCGACTGACGGTCAGCCCGCGGGCGCTGGGTAGCGGTGGTGTGGAGTTCCGCATGAGGCGCACGGGGGATTCGAGAATTGTGCCGATCGGCGATGCGGCGGAGGAGGTGCGCCGGGCGCGCGACCAAAGTTAACGGGGCGCGAGACCTCTTGCATCCTCGTGCTATACTCGGTGCAGCACGCATTCCTGATTGGGGTGGGCCAGCGGCCCACCTTTTTGTTGAGTGAGATGAAAAGCGATTTCCTGCTGGCTATCGGCGCCCTGGCGGCCGAAAAGAACCTCCCGAAGGACATCGTCCTGGAGGCGGTGGAGGCTGCTCTGAGCTCCGCCTACCGGCGCGATGGCGAGAACGCCCCGAACGTCTACGTCCGGATTGACCCGGAAACCGGCGACATCCACGCCTACCAGCAGAAGGTAGTCGTGGAAGAGGTGGAGGAGCCGAACCTCGAAATCGGCCTGGCGGAAGCGCGGCGCTATAAGGCAGACGCGGAAGTCGAGGACGTCCTTGACTTCGAGATGCGCCTCCCTGACAACGCAGGCCGGATCGCCGCACAGACGGCGAAGCAGGTGGTGCTCCAGCGCCTTCGTGAAGCCGAGCGCGACGCGGTTTACGACGAATGGTCCGGCAAAGAAGGCGAGATCTCAGTTGGCACCGTGCAGCGGGTCGAACCTCGCCAGATCCTGGTGGAACTCGGGCGCGGAACCGAGGCGGTGCTCCCGGCGAGCGAGCAGGTCCGGAACGAACATCTTCGGCCTGGGCAGCGCATTCGCGTGGTCGTGCTCGAGGTTCTGCGTGCAGCCAAAGGCCCGCAGGTCGTGGTTTCCCGCGCCCACCGGACGCTGCTCCGGCGCCTTTTCGAGATGGAAGTCCCGGAGATTTCCGGTGGCACTGTCGAAATCAAATCGATCGCCCGCGAAGGCGGTCATCGCAGCAAGGTGGCCGTCCATGCGCGGGTCCCGAGCGTGGACCCCATCGGCGCATGCGTGGGGATGCGGGGCCAGCGAATCCAGAACGTGGTAAACGAGCTCGCCGGTGAGCGGATCGATGTCATCAAGTGGGACCCGGACCCGGCGGCGTTCGTCGCCAACGCTCTCAGTCCCTCGCAGGTGATCGAGGTCAAGATCGACGAAGAGGAGCACCGGGCGACGGTCGTCGTGCCGGACAAGATGCTCTCCCTCGCCATCGGGAAGGAGGGCCAAAACGCCCGCCTCGCCGCGAAGCTCACAGGCTGGCGCATCGACATCCACAGCGAATCTGCCGCGGAGCGCGCCGAGGAAGGCGCGATTACCGAGGCGCCGTCCACATTCGAGCCGTTCGCGCCGGGCGAAGAGCCGGACATCGACATCATCCCCGGGGAGGCCGAGCCGGAGCCCCAGGCGGCCGCGGACGAAGAAGTGGAACTCGCGGCAGCGGCGTTGTCTCCCGAAGCTCCCGTTGTGGAGCAGGCCGAGGAGACCGACGAAGGCGAAGACGAGGAGGAGGAAGAGGGGGAAGAGTACGAAGTCCCCACGACGGTGGAGGAAGTGGAGCGCCCGGCTGCCATCCGCTTCGCCGAGGACGTGCTGCCGCGCAAGGTGGAAGACGAGGACGGCCCGCCGAAGAAGGCTGCGCCGAAGCGTCAGCGCCGCGCGCCCCGGTTCACGGAAGAGGTCGAGGACGATCTGGAGGACATCGACTACTCAGGGCGCATCCACTAAGGAGACGCCACGATGGCGACCACGCGTGGGCCGCGGGCCCGCCACGTGCCACAACGAACGTGCATCGGCTGCCGCGAAGAGGCGGGCAAGCGGGCGCTTGTCCGCATCGTGCGGACTCCAGATGGCCGGGTGGGCGTTGACCGAACGGGGAGGGCCAACGGCCGCGGCGCCTATATCCATGGCGAAGCGGCATGTTGGGAGAAAGCGCTCCGAGGCGCTACCATAGAACGCGCACTGAAGATTTCCCCGTCGGGTGAAGATGTCGAGGCGCTGCGGGCGTATGGCATGGCTTTGCCGGCGCAAGAAGGCGGTCCCCTATGACAACAAGTTCTGAGTCTCCTCCAGCGATCCCCGTGAAGATCCCGGCAGCGCTCACCGTAAAGGAGCTTGGGGACCTCCTCGGCGTCACCGGCGTGGAAGTGATCAAGCGGCTCATGACCAACGGGGTCATGGCTTCGGTCAACCAGTCCATCGACTACGACACCGCCGCGGTAGTCGCAGTCGATCTCGGGTTCGACCCCGAAGAGGAAGAGCGCGCGGCCGAGTCATCCTCCGCCGCGGCAGCCGTGGCCGAGGACGAAGAGGCGGCGGATCCGCCGAAATCGCTGAAGCCCCGGCCCCCGGTCGTGACGATCCTCGGGCATGTAGACCACGGCAAGACGAGCCTGCTCGACGCCATCCGGCGCACGAATGTGACCGCTGGCGAAGCGGGAGGGATCACCCAGCACATCGGCGCTTACCAGGTTGAGCGCGATGGCAAGCTGATCACGTTCATCGACACCCCCGGCCACGCCGCTTTCACGGCGATGAGGGCGAGGGGCGCGCAGGTGACCGATATCGCGATTCTGGTGGTCGCTGCCGACGACGGCGTGATGCCCCAGACCATCGAGGCGATTAACCACGCCCGCGCGGCCGAAGTCCCGATGATCGTGGCCATCAACAAGATCGATCTGCCGGGCTCGAACCCCGATCGGGTGAAGCAACAGCTCACGGAGCACGGAGTCGTCGTTGAGGACTTTGGCGGCGATGTCCTCACCGTCGCGGTCTCAGCGATCAAAGGGCAGGGGCTCAACGACCTCCTGGAAGCCATCAACCTGCTCGCGGAGGTCGCGGAGCTGAAGGCGAACCCCGACCGTCTGGCGACCGGCGTGGTGGTGGAGGCCGAGATGGATACCAGCCGCGGCCCCATTGCGACCGTCCTGGTGCAGCGCGGCACGCTCCACCGCGGCGACGCGATCCTCGTGGGCGAGATCAGCGGCAAGATCAAGGCGATGTTCAACCACCTCGGTGAGCGCATCGACTCCGCGGGGCCGGCTGCTCCCGCGCGAATCATGGGCTTCGATGAGGTGCCCTCCGCCGGCGACCGCTTCCGCGTGGTGGCGGACGAGCGGGCCGCGAGGACCGAGGTGGGCCAACGGCGCCGCTCCCGCGAGGCCTCGGAGCAGACCGAGCACGCACACGTCAACCTCGACACGCTGTTCAACGAGATCAGCCAGGGCAACCTCAAGGAGCTGATCCTCATCGTGAAGGCGGACGTGCGTGGGAGCACCGAAGCAATTCGCGACTCGGTCGAGCAGCTGAGCGGCGACGAGGTGAAGGTCAAAGTCATCCACACCGCCACCGGGCCGGTGACCGACTCCGATGTCATGCTTGCGGAGGCATCGAACGGGATCATCGTGGCGTTCAACACGAAGGTTGAGCCCGGCGCCCGGAAGCGCGCCGACGCCACGGGCGTCGACATCCGAAGCTACGACATCATCTACCACCTCCTTGAGGACATTCAGAAGGCGCTCACCGGCATGCTCGAACCGATTTTCGAGCAGCGGGTGGATGGCCATGCGGAAGTCCGCGAGATCTTCAAGTCCAGCCGCCTTGGCCAGATCGCCGGCTGCTTCGTGCTCGATGGCACGATCCGGCGCGGCTCGCTTGCCCGCGTGCTGCGCGGCAAAGATGAGCTCAGCAAGGCCCGTATCGAGGGCCTCAAGCGCCTCCAGGACGATGTGCGCGAGGTCCAGGCCGGCTACGAGTGCGGCATCGTGCTCTCCGGCTTCGACAAGTTCGAGCAGGGCGACGTCATCGAGGTCTACCACGACGAGCGCGTCCGCTAGACGGCCCCTCGCCGGCCACCGGGAAGGAGCCCCGCGATGTCGCGACGCACCGAGCGCGTCAATGAGTTGCTGCGGGAAGAGCTGGCCGAGATCATCCGCCGGGAGGTCAAGGACCCGGGCATCGGTGACGGCCTCCTCAGCGTGACGGAGGTCGATGTCTCGCCGGACTTCCGGAAGGCGCTCGTGTTCGTCTCCTACCTCGGCACTGAAGAAGAGCGTGACACGGCCGTCCGCGCCCTGCAGCACGCCGCGGGGTTCCTGCACCGCGCACTCGCCCAGCGCGTCAGCCTCCGCCACGTCCCCGAGCTCACTTTCCGCTTCGACCCGTCAATCGAACGCGGAGCCCGACTTGCTTCGCTGATCGAGGAAGTGCGTGGCTCCGCAGCGAACGACTGACCTTGGCCCGACGCAGCAGCTCCGACCTCGAAGGCGTGCTGCTGGTCGATAAGCCGGCGGGCTGGACCAGCCACGATGTGGTGGCCAGGGTGCGCGGGCTGACGGGCCAGCGGCGCGCGGGCCATACGGGCACGCTCGACCCCGCCGCTACGGGCCTCCTCGTCCTCTGTCTGGGGACCGCCACGCGGCTGGTCGAGTACATCAATTCGGATCCGCCGATCCAGGGAGAGCCCCCTACCGAGCGGCAGCAGGCGGCGATCCGGCTGAAGAGTGCGGAGGACATCGTCTACGCCGCCGAGTACATCCGAGAGGGCGGCGACTACGCGCGCGCGATCGACATCTACAACGCGGCCCTGGTCGTCGATCCAGACAATCCGGAGCTCCGCGCGGCGATCGCCGAAGCCGAACAGAACCGCTACATGTCGGAGGAGCGCTTCTCGCAGTTGCGCGCCGGGATGAGCGACCACGAGGTGCGCGCCGCGATCGGCAGCCCCCACTACCGCAACGTCCGCGAGTACGACGACGGCGCGGTCGGCTGGTTCTACCCGACCGACCCCAACCGTTCGGCGGCCGCGGTCTACTTCCGCAAG
>CAYPAZ010000092.1:8351-8551 GCA_964408835.1 uncultured Anaerolineaceae bacterium | reverse complement strand
GATGCTGTAGCGGCCGTTGAAGAAGGCGAGGGATTCGGCGGTTGGGTCGGACATGGGATCGATTGTCGAGTGTGGGTTTGCGATTGTCGATGTCGAGCCACAGAGGCGCAGAGGGCTCAGAGGGCTCAGAGGGAAGATGTGGGGTAGCCGCGGGGGTTAGGGTAATTCCGCGGGGCGCGGGCGTAGATCGGCGGTATGGG
>CAYPAZ010000092.1:0-8341 GCA_964408835.1 uncultured Anaerolineaceae bacterium | reverse complement strand
GATTGTCGATGTCGAACCACAGAGGCGCAGAGGGCTCAGAGGTAGGTGGATGGGGGGTGGAAGCCGCATTGTCGATTGTCGGTGATTACAGCGCCCCTGTTACTCGGGCGCCGAGCCCCGAGTTCGTCCGAGGGCTGCTTCGACCCACCACAACTCTTGGCCGATCCAGGAGAACCTGAGCTCCTCCTGTAGGTGTGTCAGTTGGCTAGCCAAGCTCACAAGGGCGCTGTAGATCGCGGCGACCGGCTCCGCTCCGACGCCGCTTCCGGAACGCTCAACATCCGGAGCCACTGCAACGCGGAACGAACAGAGCACTTCGAACGGGCGACCAGAGGCAAAGGGGCGATAAAGGACCACTTGCAGGGGCAGCTCTGTCCCGTCAGCGGCGCGGACGGTTGTTTCGGTAGCGGCGATGCGCCCTTTGAACCGTGTGGGCAGGCGTGCAGCTGGCCCGCCATCTTCGGTCTCCATGGCTAGAGCTTAGCCGACCGCCGGTGCGGGTGGGGAAGGACGCTAAGCGGGGGAGGTTTTCACCTCCCCCGCGTCCCTCTTGAGATGGTCTGGCGCGCCGCGTTAGACGTTGACCTTCTGGATGGCGTCACGCATGCGGCGCATGTTGAGGATGCGGCGGCGCTGGGCTTCGTCCAGGTTGGAGATGTCGACTTCCGCGATCTGGAAGCCGTAGGCGGGATACGCCTTGATGTCGTCTTCGGCGACTTCCTGGAGCCTCTGCTTCCGGGTGAAGGCCTGCTCGATATAAGGGGCGAGCTCGTCCATCTTCTGTGCCTGCCGGGCCGCTTCGCGCTCTTTGAACTCGGGCATGACGTCGGCGGCGAAGAGTTCGAGGGATTCGCAGATGTGTTCGTGGCGGTTCTTGCCGCCCTGCTGAATGAACACCGTCTGATCGACGCCCTGGTTCTCGAAGTTGCGGAGGTGGTTGCGAAGATCATCGGGGGTGCCGATGCCGTAGGTGGCGTTGCCGAAGCCCATCTCGGCCATCTCCTCGCGGGAGAGGGCTTCGCGGACGGACTCGTACTGCTTCCAGATATCCGTGCGGCCGGGGCGGTGCTGGCCGAACGCGTAGTGGTGACCGAGGGCGAACTGGAAGAAGCGGAAGCCATCGAGGCCACGGCGCTCGGCTTCCTCGGCATCGGGGTGGACGGAGAAGCTGGTGACCATGGCGACGTTGGGGTTGACTGTGTGGCCGATTGGCACGCATTCGCGCTTGAACGTCTCGTAGTAATCGGTGACCCATTTGCCTGCCTCACTGGGATCGACGAAGGCGAAGGTGAGGGCGCCGATGCCAAGCTGGGCGGCGAGATGGATGGTGTCGCGGTTGGAGCAGGCAACCCAGATGGGGGGATGGGGCTTCTGGACCGGCTTGGGGACGACGTTGCGCATGGGCATGGAGAAGTACTGGCCCTGGAAGCCGGGGTAGGGGTCCATGGCGAGCATGTTGGCGACCTGCTCGACGGTTTCGCGCCACATGGCGCGGCGTTCCATGGGGTTGACGCCGAAGCCTTCGAGTTCGGCGCGGGAGGCGGATTCTCCGGTGCCCCAATCGACGCGGCCGTTGGAGACAAGGTCGAGGGTGGCGACGCGTTCGGCTATGCGGGCGGGATGGTTGTAGCCGGGGGGCATGAGCACGATGCCGTGACCGAGGCGGATGTTCCTGGTGCGCTGGCTGGCGGCGGCGAGGAAGACTTCGGGAGCGGAGGAGTGGGAGTACTCCTCGAGGAAGTGGTGTTCGACTTCCCAGGCGTGATCGATGCCGAGGTTATCGGCGAGTTCGACCTGAGAGAGGGCGTCCTGGAAGAGTTTGAGTTCCTGGCCGTCTTCCCAGGGGCGAGGGAGTTGGTGCTCGTAGAAAATCCCGAACTTCATTCGCGTTTGCTCCTTTGAGGTCGGAGTTTAGCAGGATCCTTAGGCGGGCGCGAAGGGAAAGAGGAAGGGGGAAGGGAGAAGGGAGAGGGGAGAAGGGAGAAGGGATCTTCCAGCGCCGGCGAAAGGCTCAATGGAAGTCGGCGAGGAGGGGGGAGTGGTCGCTGAGGTTGGCGAGGCGGTGTTCGTGGGCGTACCAGCAGCGGGTGGAGGTGAGGGTGGGGGAGTGGAGGATGTGGTCGAGGCGGTAGCCACCGGTGCGGCCGCGGTTCTTCCAGGCCCACGAGATATCGATGGCTTCGTAGCCGTTGCAGGTGCGGAAGGCATCGGCGAGATGGGGGTGGACGTGGAATCCGAGCTCTGCAGCGTGGAGCCGGGCGTTGGACTTCGGCATGAAGGTGACGACTTCGCCCGGGCCGGGTTCGGCCTTCGGGGCGTTGAGGTCGCCCGCGAGGATGATGGGCTTGGGGGCGGAGGCGAGCCATGCGAGCAGGCCTTCCTGGGTGGCGAGCTTGAGGTCGACACCGTAGGAGGAGGCGCGGGTTGGGATGTGCACAGAGACAAAGGAAAGCGGGCCGAGTGGGGACTCGACAAGGACGGCCGGGCAGACTTCCGGCGCGGGCAGTTGGGGGGGTGGGAGGAGTTCGACTGGAAGCCGGGAAGCGAGGGCGGAGAACCTCGGGAGGCGCATGGCCCGGGAAGGCCCATAGTCGCAGCCCGAGAGCGTGTGCGTGTAGCCCTGGGCGGCCAGGAGATCCGCAAGGAGAGGCCAGCTCCGGAGGGTGACTTCCTGCAAGGCGACGAGGTCGGGATCGAGTCCGGCGATGGCGGCGGCTTGTTCGGGGATGGCCCTGACGCGGGCGTTCAGATTCCAAGTGAGGACTCGCACACAGTCTCCGCGGGGGCGCCGGTGGGTGGCGAATATGTGGGCCACGACATCCTGCAAGCGTTGCCCCGTAGTGGGCTCACGTGCCATTATCGGGAGTCCGCACCCACTCGTGGCGGGGTGGTCCGCGGTAACGAAGACCTGGCTGGAGACGCAGGGACGGCCTCGCGAGGGGCCGAACCGCGGAGAGGCTTGCGTTTGCACGAGAAAGAGCCGAGAGGCGAGTCACGCATCGGCACGGGCAGGGTTGCCCGGGTGGTGCGAGGGTTCAAGACTGCCGCGGGGTGGGTCGACTTCGTCATCGCCATGGTGGTGGAGTGGTGGAACACGCGCCGAACGCCCCGGCCGGCTATCCGGGATGAAGTGTTGGCGGGGGTGCCGGTGGAGGCGGCGGAGGACTCAGCCGCGGGGTACCAGGTGTACACAGCGGTAGCCGCTCCGATCCAACGCGGGCGGCCGCGCTGGTTCGCATGGTCGGGGCCGTTGGCAGTGCTTTTTGTGGCCCTGCTCTCCGTTTCGCAGGTCCTGGCGTCGAGCGGGGTGGCAAGCGCAGGTTCGATCTTCCCTGAACTCGTATCGGCGCCGGTGCGGCTGCTCTCGAGCGCGCACACTCCGGCGTTCGTGAAGCAGGCCCCGCCGCGCCCGGCGGCGGAGGAAGCGGCGCCATTGGTGGACGCGGAAGCGGAGGATGAAGAGGGGGAGCCAGCAGCCGCCGACCAGGTGGCGGCGCCGCCCCAGCCGGTACAGCCGCCGGCGCAGTCTTCAGCGGGGGCATCGCCGGCAGCGGTAGTGAGCGTGCGGCTCACAGAGGACGAACTGCGGAGTTACGCGCTGCAGGCCGGATGGCCGGAGGAGAAGCTGGGGGAGGTGGTGCAGGTGGCGCACTGTGAGAGCCGGTATCTGACGAGCGCGATAGGTGGCGGGGCACTGGGACTGATGCAGATCATGCCGTTCTGGTTCGGGGTGGCGGGGGTGCCGCTGGCCCAATGGGCGGACCCGGTGACGAACCTCTCAGTGGCGAAGTTCATCCACGATCGTCAGGTGAACCACGGGAGGGACCCATGGGGGCCGTGGGCGTGCAAGCCGAAAGTGCTGGCTGAGGAGCCGGAGGCCGTGGAGCCCGCATCGGAGCCGCCCGCGGTGCCAACGCCAGCGACCGGGAACTCCACCGCGGCAGAAGGCAACGAGGACGTCACCGGGGAGTCGAGCTCTGAGGGTGACGAGGAAGCGGAGTAGGCCCTACGGCCTCGAGGCGGACGGGGCGCCGGCCTGGCGCCTTTCGCGATGCCTTTCTACGCGAACAGCGCACACCTTGTACTCGGGGATGCGCGAGTCGGGATCGTAGACGCTGTTGGTGAGGAAGTTGGCGGCGCTTTCTTCGAGTTTCACGAAGGGCACGAAGAGGTTCCCGGGGCGGACGGCATCGGTGACCACCGTGTGACCGGTCAGGCGGCCCCGGCGTGAGAAGACCACCACGCGTTCGCCATCGGCCAGACCACTGCGGGCCGCATCCTCGGGGTGGATGGCGACCGGGAGCTGGTTGAGGCGTTCGACAAGGCCCTCCACGCGGCGAGTGATGGTCCCGCCGTGCCAGTGGTAGAGAACGCGGCCGGTGTTGAGGACGAGGGGGTAGTCCTCGTCGGGCTCTTCCTCGCCGTAGGTGGTGTGGCGGACCGGGACGAACTTCCCGCGTCCGCGGGGGAAGTCATCGGCATAGAGGAACCGGGTGCCGGGGTGGGAAGGCTCGGGACAGGGCCACTGGAGGCCGCCCTCTTCGAGGCGGGCGTACGAGAGGCCCCGAAGGAAGGGGACCAGTCGGGCCATCTCATCGAAGACATCCGAAGCTCCGGCATAAGCGAACTGGCGCTCATCGGCGCCGACGAGGCGCGCGATGCGTCGGCCAAGGTCGGCCACGATCTCCCAGTCGGGCCGGGATTGGCCGACGGGTGGAATGGCCGGGCGGACTCGTTGAACCCGCCGTTCGCTGTTGGTAAAGGTGCCGTCCTTTTCGGCGAAGGAGCAGGCTGGGAGGACGACATCGGCGAGCTCGGCAGTCTCGTGCATGAAGAGGTCCTGGACGACGAGGAAGTCGAGCTGCTTGATGGCGTCGGTGGCGTGGTGGAGGTTGGGCTCGGAGAGGAGGGGATTTTCGCCGACGATGTACATGGCGCGGATGACGCCAGCGGGGATGCTCTCGACGATATCGGTGGCTTTGAGGCCGGGCTGCGAGGGGAGCGTGGCTCCCCAGAACTCTTCGAAGCGCGGAAGAGCCTGGTCGTAACGCTGGTAGCCGGGGAGGGAATCGGGGACGCAACCGGCATCGCCGCAGCCCTGGACGTTGTTCTGGCCGCGCAGAGGCGAGACTCCGCAACCGGGTTTGCCGACCTGGCCGGTGAGGAGCGCGAGGTTGAGGAGGGCGCGTGCGTTATCCGTGCCGTGGGCGTGTTGGGTGATGCCCATGCCCCAGACCAGACAGCTGCCGCTGAACGGGGGACGGGCGTAGGTGAGCGCAGCTTCGCGGAGGAGTCCGGCATCGACGCCGGCGATAGCGGCGGACTCTTCGACGCTGAGTTCGCGGACAGCCTCCAGCCAGGGATCGAAGCCTTCGGTGCGGGTAGCGATGAAGTCGCGGTCTTCAAGCCCTGCATCGAGGATTGCGCGGGCCATGCCGTTGAGCAGCGCGACATCGGAGCCACCGCGATTCTGGAGGAAGAGATCGGCGCGGTCGCACATGTCGATGCGCTTCGGGTTGATCACGACGAGGCGGGTGCCCCGGGTACCGATCGCCCGGCGCATGCGCGAGGCGATCACGGGGTGGTTCGAGCCCGGGTCGCAGCCCACGAGGACAATGCAGCCGGCCTCTTCGTAGTCGATATAGCTGTTGCTGGTGGCTCCGCTGCCGAGCTGGTCGAGCATTGCCTCGACGCTGGGAGAGTGGCAGAGGCGGGTGCAGTGGTCGATGTTGTTGGTGCCGAGCAGAAGCCGGACGAGCTTCTGCTGGAGGAAGGCATCTTCGTTGGTGGCCTTGGCGCTGGCGAAGCTGCCGAAGTGGCCGCGGTGCTCGACGAGGCGCCCGGCGACGAGGTCGAGAGCTTCGTCCCAGGAGACTTCGTGGAAGCGGCCATCGCGCTTGATGAGCGGTGACGTAAGACGGTCGGGGTGGGTGACGAAGGTGGCGCCGAAGCGGCCTTTCACGCAAAGCATGCCATCGGAGGAGAGGTTGGTGGGGTCGTCATCGACCCACGCGATTTCGTTGCGTGCGTCATCGACGTGGAGGACGACGCCGCAGCCAACGCCGCAATAGGGGCAAGTGCTGGAGACCTTGCGGTGGGTCATGGTGGAGCCTTCTTACCGAGACGCTCGCGGGCGGTTGCCCGTTCCTCGTCGGTGAAGAGCGGGGCCCAGCGGGGCTGGAGGGCAACGGATTCGACCGTGAGATCGGCCCGGTTCGCAGCCCACAGCGTAACAAAGCCTTCGGAAACCGCACGTTCGCGGAGCAGGGCGCGGGCGGTGGCGAGGCCACCGTGCTCACCGACCATCTGCAGGAACCCTGTGGCGTTGTAGCCAAGTTCACGCTTCGCATCCAGGTAGACCTGCATCATTCTGCGGTCGAACTCGGCCTCGAGAGCGACGAGGTCGGTTTCGGCGGTCATGAGCGGTCTGCCTGCTTTGGGCGGAGGGCGTGGGTGGGGCAGGCGGCTACACAGGAGCCACAAGAGGTGCAGATGGAATCGAGGAAGGTTTCGCCGGCACCTGGCGTGACGCGAGTGCGGTGGCCGCGCCCGGCCATACCGATGGCACCGATGTGCTGGAGGGCCTGGCAGGCTGTAACGCACCGGGCGCAGAGGATGCAGGCGTCCTCGTGGAAGCTAAAGAACGGGTTGGAGTCGTCAATGTGGGAGGCGGAGCGGACAGGGTGCCGGGCTGCGTCGGCGGGTTCGGCGGCGATGGTCTCGCGAGCCTGGTCGCCGTGAGGGCCGCCGCGGGAGTCGATCTCGCTGGAGGGGTCCTGCATGGCGGCGGTGAGTTCGAGGACGCCTCGGCGGATGCGCCGGACGCGGGCGGTGGCGGTTTCGACTGTGGTGACGGAGCCGGCGGGCACAGAACACGCAGCGACGACGCGGCCATCGGCTTCCACGAGGCAGGTGCGGCAGGCACCGATGGCGGGGAGGTTGTCGTCTTTACAGAGGTGCGGCAGATGGACGCCGAGAGCAAGGATGGCATCCAGGACGGAGGCGGCAGACTCGGTGGGACGGCCATCGACGGTGAGGGTCATTGGAACTCCGCGGGCCAGAAGTGGAGGGCAGAGCGGACGGGCCCGGGAGCCATCTGCCCGAGACCGCAGAGCGAAGCCACGCCGACAACTTCGAGCAGCTCATCGAGGTCGGCGAGGGAGCCCTCCGCGAGGGCATCGAGAGCGCGAGGGAGGCCTTCGCGACAGGGGGTGCACTTTCCGCATGACTCGTCGGCGTTGTAGGCGGCCATAGAGAGCGCCGCGTGGCGGACGCTGGAGGTGGAATCGAGGACGACGATACTGCCTGAGCCAGCAATGGCACCGGTAGGGTGAAGGGGTCCGGGGAGGAGCGGGCGAGCGAGCTCGGAAGGAGGCAGGAACCCACCGGATGGGCCACCGCAGAGCACGGCCTTGAGGGGAGGGGCCACCGGCCCGCCGGCGATGTCGATGAGGTCGAAGAGGGTGGTACCGAGGGGGAGTTCGTAGATTCCGGGGCGGGGGACGCGGCCGCTAACGCTGAACAGCTTCGTGCCGGGGGCTTCGGGGGAGGCGGGCGAGGAAGCGACGAAGGCTTCGGCTCCGTGGAGGAAGATCGGCGAGAGAAGCGCGATGGTTTCAACGTTGTTGACAACGGTTGGCATGCCGAAGAGGCCGGACTCGACGGGGTAGGGAGGGCGCAGGCGGGGCACGGGCTTGCGGCCTTCGAGCGCGTTGAGGAGGGTGGTCTCCTCGCCGAGGACGTAGCCGCCCCCGCCGGAAACGATTGAGGGCTGCACCGGAAGGCGGGCGGAGAAGCGAGTGAGGCCAGCTTCGAGGGAGGCCCGCGCGGCCAGGGCCTCTCCATTGAGGAAGATGGTGCATAGCCGAGGGCGCAGGATGTGCTGGGCGATGGCGAGACCTTCCAGGAACCGGTCCAGGCGGAGGCTGAGGATTACGCGATCCTTGAAAACGCCGGGTTCCCCTTCTTCGGCGTTGACGACGAGCGCGAGCGGTCGGCGCTGTTCGAGCGCGGCACGCCACTTGCGGGCCGTTGGGAAGTAGGCGCCACCGCGACCGCGGAGCCCGGCGCGTTCGAGTTCATCGAGGGCCGCAGCGGGGTCCATGGAGGCGAGGCGTTCGTCTGGGGGGGTATCGTCAGCGGGGGGAGCGAGGAGCAACCTCTGAAGGCGGATGACTGGTTCGCCCGGGGGTGCGTCGTGGCCGGGGGCGGGGGCGTCGTAGCAGCGGAACTGGCAGCCAACGGGTCGCTGGCCTTCGCGGACCGTGGCTCCCGCGAGGACGCAGCTGAGGCCCATGCATACCGGGTCGCCGGCAGGGGGAGGAACGGTGTGGAAGTCGGG
>CAYPAZ010000091.1:0-8570 GCA_964408835.1 uncultured Anaerolineaceae bacterium | reverse complement strand
CGACTACGGCCTCGCCGAAGCCCACACCACCTTCGGTCGAATCGGCGTGAAGTGCTGGATCTACAAGGGCGACATCATGCCCGAGCGCAAGCGCCAGGAAGAGCCCATCCGCGAAGAGCCGGTCTTCGCGCCCGAGCCAGAGCCCGAGCCGGCCGAAGCAGCCGCTGCTGCCGCCGCCCCCCTCCCGGCCGGCCACACCGCCATCTCCATGGAGCAGCAAGAAGAAGTCGAGCGCGCAGCGCGGACTGAGGATTCCTAGCCATGCTCCAGCCAAAGCGCGTCAAACACCGCAAACAACATCGCGGCCGCCGGTCCGGCATCGCCACCACCGGCAACTTCATCGCCTTCGGCGAACTTGGGCTCCAGGCCCAGGGCGCCGCGTGGGTCGATGCCCGCCAGATTGAAAGCGCCCGGCGCGCCATGACCAACCAGATGCGCCGCGGTGGCAAGGTCTGGATCCGCATCTTCCCCGATAAGCCTGTCACCGCGAAGCCGGCCGAAACCCGCATGGGGTCCGGTAAAGGCGCCCCCGACCGCTGGGTTGCCGTCGTCAAACCCGACCGCATCCTCTTCGAAGTCGGCGGTGTCCCCGAAGTCGTCGCTCGTGAGGCGCTCCGCCGCGCTGCACACAAACTCCCCGTCGCCACCAAAATCGTGGCCCGGGATGACCTGGTGCTCTAGCTATGGCTGAGAAGAAAGCCGACGAAATCCGCGGCTGGGACGATACCGCCCTCGACCGCGAAATCAATGAAGCCTACCGGGCGCTCTTTACCTTGCGGTTCCAGCACGCATCACGCCAGCTGGAAAACTACCGCGAGCTCAGGAACGCCCGCCGAAGAATCGCGCGCCTCCGCACCATCCGCCGCGAGCGCCAGCTCGCCGCAGTCGAGGCCGGGGAGTAACTATGGGCCAGCGTCGTGTCATCCAGGGCACCGTCATCAGCGACAAAATGGATAAGACCATCGTTGTCTCTGTCGAGCGGCGTAAGAAGCATCGCCTCTACCACAAGGTCATGACCCTGACCTCGCATTTCAAGGCCCACGATCCCGAGAACGAATGCAAGCTCGGTGACGTCGTCCGTATCGAAGAGTCTCGCCCCATCTCCCGGGATAAGCGCTGGCGCGTCATCGAAGTCCTCACTCGCGGCGATGTCGCCGAAGTCCAGCCCGAAGCAATCGGCCGCGAAATCGAAGAGACCGTCCAGGTCGCTCCTTCCGCCGCCGCGGCCGCTGAAGAAGCCGCGGCCGATGTCGAAGCCCCTGCCGATGACCAGGCCCCGCCGGAAGACCCTGAGGAGGAGGCGAAGGAGTGATCCAGCAGGAAACCCGCCTCAAAGTGGCCGATAACTCCGGAGCCCGCTCGCTTCTCTGCATCCGCGTGCTCGGAGGCACCCGCCGCCGCTATGCCCGCCCCGGCGATGTCATAGTTGCCAGCGTCAAAGTCGCCCAGCCCAACTCCAACGTGAAGAAGGGCGAAGTTGTCCGCGCCGTCGTCGTCCGCGTCGCCAAGGAGTATGGCCGCCCCGATGGCTCCTACATCCGCTTCGACGAGAACGCCGCCGTCCTCCTCGCCCCCGACAACGAAAACCCGAGAGGGACCCGCATCTTCGGCCCCGTTGCCCGCGAACTCCGCGACCGCAACTTCATGAAGATCGTCTCTCTCGCCCCGGAGGTGCTCTGATGCCAGCGAAGATTAAACGCGGCGACCGCGTCCTCGTCCTCGCCGGCAAGGACCGCGGTAAGCGCGGGACCGTCCGACAGGTCCTGAACAAGAAGGACCGCATCGTCGTCGAAGGCGTCAACATCATCAAGCGCCATCAGCGAGCCCGCTCCATGCAGCAGCAATCCCAGATCATCGAGCGCGAAGCCCCGATCCATGTCAGCAACGTCATGCTCATCGACCCCAACACCGATGAGCCAACCCGCGTCTCCTTCCGCAAGCGCGAAGACGGCTCGCTCACGCGCGTCAGCAAACGTTCCGGGGAGGACATCGAGTAAATGGCCACCGCAGTCGCCAACGTCACCCCCCGCATGAAGGAACGCTACCTCGAAGAAGTCCTGCCCGCCCTGCGCGAGCAGTACGGCTACGAGAACGTCATGGAAGTTCCGCGCGTCCACAAGATCGTTGTCAACATCGGCCTCGGCGAGGCCCTCACCGATGCCAACGCCCTCGATAAGGCCGCCGACGATGTCGCTGCCATCACCGGCCAGAAGCCAGTCATCACCCGCGCCAAGCGCTCCATCGCTAACTTCCGCCTTCGCGAAGGCAACCCCATCGGCGTCATGTGCACCCTCCGGGGAGCCCGCATGTACGAATTCCTCGACCGCCTCATCGCCACCGCCCTGCCCCGCATCCGCGACTTCCAGGGCCTCAGCCGCAACGCCTTCGATGGCCGCGGCAACTACAGCATCGGCCTCCGGGAACAGCTCATCTTCCCGGAGATTGACTACGACAAAGTCGACAAGGTCCGTGGCATGCAGGTGACCATCGTCACCACTGCCCGTACCGACGAAGAAGGGCGCCGGCTCCTCGAGCTCCTCGGCATGCCCTTCAAGAAACAATAGGAGGCAACCGTGGCCAAGAAAGGGCTCATCGAAAAGTCCCATCGCCCGCCCAAGTACCCGGCCCGGCAGCACAACCGGTGCCGCGTCTGCGGTCGGCCGAAGGGCTACATCCGCAAGTTTGCGCTTTGCCGCATCTGCTTCCGCGAACATGCACATCGGGGCTTCCTCCCCGGGGTGACCAAGTCCAGCTGGTAAGTGCGAAAGCAAACGCCAGAGGGGTAACAACATGACAATGAGTGACCCGATCGCCGATATGCTCACCCGCCTGCGCAACGCTGTCTCGTCGCGCCACGATGCGGTGCTCATCCCGGCATCAAAAATGAAAGTCGCGATCGCCGAAGTCCTGAAAGAGGAAGGCTTCATCAAAGGCTTCTCCGTCGTCGAAGAAGCCGGCAAGCCTCGCCCCGATCTCAAGGTCGAACTCGGCTACGCCAGCCGCCAGCAACCCCTGCTCAACGGCCTCCAGCGCGTGAGCAAACCGGGCCTGCGCGTCTACGTTGGCCGCCGCGAAGTCCCCCGTGTCTACGGTGGGCTTGGCATCGCCATCCTCTCCACCCCTAAGGGAATCATGACCGGGCAGGAAGCCCGCCGGCAGCAGGTCGGCGGCGAACTTCTCTGCTACGTGTGGTAGGGGATCGACATGTCGCGAATCGGACGCATGCCCGTCGAAATTACCTCCAACGTCCAGGTCGACCTCGGCGATGACAACCTCGTCACCGTCAAGGGCCCGAAAGGCGAACTCAAGCGCCAGTTCCCGCCTGCCATTCGCCTTACCCGCGAAGACAGCACGGTCGTGGTTACCCGCCCGAACGACGAAGGGAAGGTCCGCGCCCTCCACGGCCTTTCCCGCACCCTGCTCAACAACATGGTCGTTGGCGTCACCAATGGCTTCACCCGCACCCTGGAAGTCCAGGGTGTCGGCTACCGCGCTCAGATGCAGGGCTCCAACCTTCAGCTCGCCCTGGGGTTCTCCCACCCCGTCATCGTCACCCCCCCCGATGGGATCTCCTTCAGCGTCGAAGGTCCCCGCATCCTTGTCTCCGGCATCGACAAAGAGCGAGTCGGTCAGGTCGCGGCGAACATTCGCAAACTCCGCCCGCCCGAACCCTACAAGGGTAAGGGCATCCGCTTCGAAGGCGAACGTGTCCGCCGCAAGGCCGGCAAGGCCGGGAAGGTAGGCAAGTAATGGCAACCTCCACTTCCGCCGCCGCCCGGCTCCGGCGCCACGCCCGCGTCCGCAAGCAGGTGAACGGTACCTCCCAGCGGCCACGGCTCAACGTCTACCGAAGCTCCAGCCACATCTACGCCCAGGTCATCGACGACACCGCGGGACACACCCTCGCGGCTGCCAGCGACCTCGATAAGGACCTCGCTGCCGACGTTAAGGGCAAGACCAAGACCGAACAGGCAGCCGTCGTCGGCCGCGCCGTCGCCGAGCGCGCCAAAGCGCACGGCGTCGAAGCCGTCGTCTTCGACCGCGGTGGTTTCAAATATCACGGTCGCGTGCGCGCCCTCGCCGATGCAGCCCGCGAAGCAGGATTGGGGTTCTAATCATGGTGAACCAGTACGAACAGTCCCACGACGAAATCACCGAAAAAGTCGTCTACATTAACCGCGTCGCCAAAGTGGTCAAGGGTGGCCGCCGCTTCAGCTTCAGCGCCCTCGTCGTCGTCGGCGATGGCCACGGTGGCGTTGGCGTCGGCCTCGGCAAAGCCAACGAAGTCCCCGAGGCCATCCGCAAGGGCTCGGCCCTCGCCCGCCGCGAAATGATTCGCATCCCCATGAAGGGCGGGACCATCCCGCAACCACTCCTCGCCCAGTTCGGTGCGGCCAGAGTGCTCCTGAAGCCCGCCAGCCCCGGTACCGGCGTCATCGCCGGCGGTGCCGTCCGCGCCATCATGGAATCCGCCGGCGTCACCGATGTCCTCGCCAAGTCCCTCGGGAGCCGCAACGCCATCAACGTGGCCCGCGCCACCATCCGTGGCCTGCAGCAGATGCGCGACCCCGAAGGCGCCAAAGAACGCCGCATGGCCGTCCTCGAAGGACTGAACTCATGACCGCCCTTCGCATCACCTACCGTAAGAGCGCTATCGGATACCGCCAGAAGCAGAAAGACACCGTCCGCAAGCTCGGCCTCCGCAAGCTCCACCAGACCGTCGAGCACCCCGATACCCCCGCCATTCGCGGCATGGTCGAGCGGGTGCGCCACCTCGTTGATGTTGAGGAGGTCTCAGCATGACCCTCGGCGCACATGACCTCTCCCCCAACAAAGGTGCGACCCACCCGCGCAAACGCGTCGGCCGCGGCAACGCCAGCGGCCAGGGTACCTTCGCGGGCCGCGGCTCAAAGGGACAGAAGCAACGCAGCGGCAAGCCCGTCTACTCCGGCTTCGAAGGCGGCCAGATGCCGATCTTCCGCCGCATGCACGTCCTCCGCGGGTTCAACAACAAGTGGCGCACCGAGTACCAGCCGGTCAACGTCGCAACCCTCGAGCGTTTCGAGGCCGGCACCGCCATCTCCCCGGAGTTCCTGCGCGACGCCGGCATCGTCAAGCACCTTCGCAACCCTGTGAAGATCCTCGGCCTCGGTGACCTCTCCACGAAGCTCGATGTCACCGCCCATGCCTTCAGCGCCTCCGCGCGCGAAAAGATCGAGAAAGCCGGCGGTACCGCTACCGTCCTCGGCGCCAGCGAAGAAAAGAGCGAGTAGCAACCAATGGCCACCCAGGCAGCAGCCAGGCCCAAGCTTTTCCAGGCTATGGTCGACGCGTTCCGGCAACCGGACGTGCGCCAGAAGCTGCTGTTCACCCTGGCCATGCTCGTCGTCTTCCGGTTCGTCGCCCACGTCCCCGTCCCCAACGTCGACCGCGATGCGCTCTCCGCCGCGTTCGAAGGGAACGCCATCCTCGACTTCCTCAGCATCTTCTCCGGTGGCGCCCTCCAGAACCTCAGCGTTGCCGCGCTCGGCGTCTATCCCTACATCACCGCCTCCATCATCATGCAGATCGTCACCCCCCTCCTGCCTCGCCTCAAAGCGCTCCAGGAGGAAGGTGAGCAGGGCCGCCGTCGCCTCCAGCTCTACACCCACTGGCTCTGCGTTCCCATGGCGTTCTTCCAGGGCTACGGCCAGATCGTCTTCATCAACTCCCAGGGCGTCGACGTTATCGCCAACTTCGGCTTCCAGAACGATGTCATGGGCACGGTCGCCACGTTGTTCACGCTCTGCGCCGGCACCATGTTCCTCGTCTGGCTCGGCGAACTCATCACCGAAAACGGCATCGGCAACGGCATCTCGCTCATCATCTTCGGTGGCATCGTCGCCACCCTCCCCGGCCTCATCCCCAACCTCTCCACCCAGTCCATCGTCGCCATCGTTGGCCTCGTCTTCCTCGCCCTCGCCATCACCTTCTTCGTTGTCTACTTCCAGGAAGCCCAGCGCCGCGTCCCCGTCCAGTACGCCCGCTCCGCCTTCCGAGGCGGCAGGATGTACCGCCAGCAGGGCCAGAGCTTTATCCCCCTCCGCGTCAACATGGCCGGCATGATCCCCCTCATCTTCGCCTTCTCCATCATGATCCTCCCGCCTGTTTTCGCTTCCTACTTCGTCAACGCCGGCGGCTGGGTTGAATCCGTCGCCGACTTCGTCGTGGAGCAGTTCCAGAGCGGTCGCGGCGGCACAGGCAGCGGGGTCTACTGGCTCCTCCTCTTCCTCCTCGTCATCGGCTTCACGTTCTTCTACACCATGGTCCAGTACCAGCAGCAGAACATCGCCCGCAACCTCCAGCGCCAGGGCGCCTTCATCCCCGGCATCCGCCCCGGCCCCCCAACCGAGGCCTACCTGATGCGCGTCGTCACCCGCATTACCTGGGGCGGCGCCTTCTTCCTCGGCACTATGGCCATCCTGCCCTTCTTCATCGGGCTGTTCACCAACGTCCAGGCCCTCACCATCTCCTCCACCGGCTTCCTCATCGTTGTCGCCGTCGTCCTCGATACCATGAAGCAGCTCGAAGCCCAGCTCCTCATGCGCAACTACGAAGGGTTCATCCGCTAAGTGTTCGTCGTACTTCTCGGCCCGCCGGGCGCCGGCAAAGGCACCCAGGCGCAACGCATCGCCACCCGCACGGGCCTCCTCCACGTCTCCACCGGCGACATGTTCCGTGAGAACGTCCGCGAAGGGACCAAGCTCGGCAACCTCGCGAAGACCTACATGGACCGTGGCGATCTCGTCCCGGATGAAGTCACCATCGGCATGCTGCTCGAGCGCATCGGCCGCGCCGATGCCTCCCAGGGCGCAATGTTCGATGGCTTCCCGCGCAACGTCGCCCAGGCCACAGCCCTGGATCAAGCCCTCGCCGCCCGCGGCGCGAAAATCGACCGCGCCCTCCTGATCGCAGTCGAAGATGAGGAACTCGTTGCCCGCCTCGGCGGCCGCTGGATCTGCCGCAACTGCGGCGCGCTCTACCACGAGCGTAACGACCCTCCGGCCAAGTCCGGCATCTGCGACAAGTGCAGTGGTGAGCTCTACCAGCGCGACGACGACAAGCCCGGTGTCGTCCGTTCCCGCCTCGAAAAACAGAAGCCGCCCGCGGACCTCATCGAGCACTATCGCGCAGCGGGAGTGCTCCAAACCATCGATGGCCAGCAGACCTTTGACCACGTCACAGCCGCCCTCCTGGAGGCCATTGGCTGATGGCTGTCACACTCAAGTCCCGCGACGAAATCCGCACCCTGCGCGAAGCTGGCCAGATCGTTGGTCGGACCCTCGCCGGCATCCGCGAAATCGTCGTACCCGGCGCCAACGTCCTGGATATCGAGCGCTTCGTCCGCCAGGAGTTCCGTAAGGTCGGCGCCATCGAGACCTTCCTTCACTACCAGCCCGGACCCAAGTTTCCCCCCTATCCATCCAACGTCTGCGTCAGCATCAACGAAGAACTCGTCCACGGCATCCCTCGCGACCGCGTCCTGCGCGAAGGCGATATCGTCACCGTGGATCTGGGCGCCACCTACAAGGGCTACGTTGGCGATTCCGCGATCACGATCCCCGTCGGCGAAATCAGTCCCGAGGCTCGCCGGCTCATGGATGTCACCGAAGCCGCTCTCTGGGCTGGCATCAGGGCCGCTGGCCAGGCGCGCTACCTTGTGGAGATCAGCGGAGCCATCGAGGATGCCATTCGGCCGAGCGGTTTCGGAATCGTCACCGGCTATGGCGGCCACGGCGTTGGCCGCCGCATGCACGAAGAGCCCCACATCCTCAACCCCCGCACCCGGGGCAAGGGCATCCCCATCCGGCCCGGCCTCGTGATCGCCCTCGAGCCCATGGTCACTCTCGGCAGCCCCGATGTCGTCGAGTGCCCCGATGGATGGACTGTAAAGACGAGAGACGGTAAACTGAGCTGTCATTTCGAGCATACGATCGCCATTCGCGCGGAGGGTGAGCCTGAAGTGCTCACACTCCCGTAGGGTAACGTTGCGAATGAGGAGGTACGGCGAACACGGACGCAACTGAACCGGGGTCCCCCACCAGGGCCTCGGCTAACCGTGTCTCTGGACCAGAGTCGCCCAACTACCTCGCTCGCCGGCAAACGGCCCGCAAGGTCAGGAACGAATATGAAAGTACGAGCATCAGTGAAGCCACGCTGCGACAAGTGCAAGGTCATCCGCCGGCACGGTCGCGTCATGGTCATCTGCGAAAACCCCAAGCATAAGCAACGGCAGGGCTAGGAGAGCAGCATGGCAAGAATCGCCGGCGTCGATATTCCCAATGACAAGCGAGTCGAGATCGCGCTAACCTATATCTATGGGATCGGCCTCACCCGCTCCCACGCTATCCTTGCGACTACCGGTATCAACCCCGATACCCGCGCCAAAGACCTCACCGATGATGAGGTCATCCGCATCCGCGAGCAGATCGACAAAATCTACATCGTCGAAGGCGACCTTCGCCGGGAAGTCCGCCAGAACATCGACCGGTTGATCCAGATCAACTGCTACCGTGGCCAGCGCCACCGCC
>CAYPAZ010000090.1:0-8592 GCA_964408835.1 uncultured Anaerolineaceae bacterium | reverse complement strand
ACCGCGACCGGACCACCACGAGCCGCCTCCGCCGACGGTCGCGAGGCCAGCATTCTCGAGGGGTGGGATACCGGACCCGCCGGGGCCGGGGGCCAGGGGCTCGGGCGAGGCCGTGGGGCCCGGCCACTGGCGGAGCAGACCCTCGAGGATCTGGCCTTTGACGCCGGGCGCGGCGAGGACCGGGGCGAACCCACCGAACACGGCGAGCGGGACCGCCTTTTTCCGGCGTTCTTCGCACCCGTCGCAGGCGTCGACGTGGCGGTCGATGGCACGGCGGATATCGGGGGAGATCTCGACGGCGCCAAGTTCGGTGAGGAGGAGGTCGAGCTGGTCGCAGTACTTGCGGCCATCCTTGAAGAGCAAGAAGGCCGTCATGGCGCCCTCGACTGCCTTCTTGAGGCGGTTCACGGTTACATAGCCGGCGTTTTTGGAGATGCCCAGAACATCGGCGATTTCGGCGCTTTCGAGCCCCTGGCGGACGTGGAGGTCGAGAAGAGAGTACTGCTTGGGGTCGAGGGCGGCGGCGGCCTGCCAGACGAGCGCCGCGGCTGCTGAGGCTTCGGCGGCCTCTTCGGGCTGGGAGAAGCGGTCCTCATCGAGCACATCGAGCTCGAACTCCTCGCCGTCGTCCGAGCGGGACGCAAGGGAGGAGGTCCTGCCAGCGACTTCGAGGCGGTTGAGGGCGGTGTTGCGGGCGATGGAGAAGACCCAGCTCTTGAACCGCGCGCCGTCTTTGAGTCCACCCATTGCGTTCATTGCCTTCAGGAAAGTGTCCTGGGCGACGTCCGCCGCTTCCTCGGGGTTACGCATCATGCGAGCGAGGAAGTCGTACACAGGGTCAAAGTAGCGGGAGTACAGCTCCGCGAAGGCGGCCTGTTCACCAGCCCTGGCGCGTTCAACGAGAACGGTATCGGGCAGCTGCTCCATGATGCTGTACCGGCCTCCCGGCCCTGTGAACTCGACGGCAGCGGCAGCACACTGTCTGCCACTCCCGAGAGTAGGACAGGCGAGCGGAGGGATTCTTACATGGCAGTATAGGGGGCGAGGGTAAAGCGCCCTGCACGCGGCGCCGCGGGGTCAGGTGTAGTGGCGGGAGGGCGGGCGGCGGCGGCCGCTCCCGAGCAACATGGCCACGACGAAGCCGAAGGCGAACCCCCCAAGGTGTGCAAAGAAGGCGACGCCGCCAGCGGCGGTATCGGTGCCGAGGCTGGCGACGCCAGCGAGGAAGTTCTGCAGGAACCAGAGGCCGATCATGAGGACAGCGGGGACGGGCAGCGGGATGAAGATCAGCACGAAGATGGGGATCACGACCGTGACCGTGGCCTTCGGGAACCAGAACAGGTAGGCGCCGAGGACGCCCGCGACAGCCCCGCTGGCGCCGACCATGGGGACGACGCTATCGAGGTCGAATGAGGACTGGGTGGCGGTCGCGGCGATGCCAGAGGCTAGGTAGAAGAGCAGGAACAGGGGTCCGCCCATACGGTCTTCTACGTTATCGCCGAAGACCCAGAGGAAGAGCATGTTGCCGAGAATGTGGAGCCAGCCGGCGTGCATGAACATGCTGGCGAGGAGGCTGAGCCAGACGGTGCCGGGTTGGGGGGAGTCGGCGCGGGAATTGCCCTGGGCGGTATCGAGGAACTCGCGAGGCTGGAAGGCCCAGGTGCAGAAGAAGCGATCCAGGTCGGTTGGGGCGGTTTCGAATCCGTAGCACTCGTTGCGTGTCTGCTGGACGAAGTCGCGCTGAGCCTGGCCTGTATCGGCCGGGACGGTATTCGGCAGCATGAGCATGTAAATGAACACGGCGATGTTGACCGCGATGATGGACCAGGTGACCCAGGGGATTCCTCGCGACTGGGGGCTATCGCCGATGGGGATCAAGAGGAGGCACCGGGACGCGGCAGCGCGGCGAGGTGGGCCGTGTCGTTCAGCGTGGTGACGACGAGACGTGAGCCGGCCGCACGCACTTCCGAGAGGCCGCAGTTGGCGACATCAAAGCGGAACGTATGAGCCATGCTGGTCCCGAGCACCTCCCCGAGCATGCAGTTGATGGCAGTGCCATGGCTGATGACCAGCACGGTCTGGTTCCGGTGGTTGGCGGCGATCTGCTTGAGGGCGGCGAAGGTACGTTCGCGCACAGCGGCGAGGGTTTCGCCGCCGGGTGGGCACCAGGCCGGATCTTCGGACTGCATGAGTTTGTACTCGACGGGCCAGCGGCGGGCGACGTGGGCGCCTTTCTGGAGTTCCCACTCGCCGTAGTGGAGTTCGCGGAGGGCGGGGTTCACAGCGATGTCGAGGCCACGTTCGCCGAGCGCGAGCCGTGCGGTCTCGACGGCGCGGCTGAAATCCGAGGCGTATGCGGCGTGGATTTCGATGGTGGAGAGGCGAGTAGCGAGGGCGACCGCCTGCGCGCGGCCCAGGTCCGTGAGGTCGGTTTCAGCATGCCCACAGAAGCGGCCATCGACGTTGGTGAGTGTCTGGCCATGGCGCGCGATGAGGATGCGGGTGGGCTGTTTCCGGGTCCTGGAAGCCATCGAGCCTGGCTGGAGAATAGCACGGTAGGCCGCGCGGAGCCGTTCGAAGAACCTCATAAGCGAGCGTGTGGGGTCGTGGTGTTACGAATGTAAACAGTCCGCAAAATTGCCGAAGGATCGGGCGTTCATGCTGTTTTCTAACAGATCGGGAAGGCAGTGTCGCACCAGCGGGGACGCCTCCCAGGCCCGCTCACGAGGTTGGATGCGCCGAAGAGCCGTGTTCGGGACGGTATTGGCAAGCGCCCTGCTGGTGGCAGCCGGCGTGGTGACGCTGGCGGCCCAGGGCTCGCCGGCGGGGGCGATCACCAACTGCTCGGTAACGGCGAGCCAGGTCGGGCTGGACAGCGAAGAACAGCAGATGCTGTCGCTGATAAACGCTGAGCGGACCAGCAGGGGACTGCCGGCGCTCAAGGCTTCGGCGGCGCTTTCACGTGCTGCCCAGTGGAAGGCCAACGATTCAACCGCCAGCGGCCCGACCTTCGGGCACACCGACTCCCTGGGGCGCAACTTTGACACCCGGATCTACGAGTGCGGCTACATGGCCGGGAGCCCGGCGGGCTCAACGCTGACCGGCGAGGTACTTGCCTACGGCTACTCGTCACCGGCAGCGACGCTGAAAGCGTGGATGGAGTCGCCCGGGCACAGGGGCGTGATCCTGTGGCATTACGCACTCCCCGGGGGCCACCAACCTTCGGTTATCGGGATCGGGCGAAACGGGAACCGGTGGTCGGTGACGTTCGGAGGATTCGACGACTCGGGGCTGGCGTGGCCTTCGACGAACCCACCACTCTCCAACCCGCCTCCGCCGACGGCGACGCCGACTTCAGCGCCTCCTTCGCAACCGGTTGCTCCGGCGCCCTCCTCGTCGACGCAGCTGTTCACGGGCGAGAACTACCTGGTGTTCACCGGTCCGGCGATGTCTACGGTGCAGGCGTTTGGCGGGATCTACGACGCGGTGGCAGTCGTCTACCACTGGAACGCGGTCTCGGGGACGTGGGAGCGGTACGTGCCGGGGGGGCCGAGTTACCTGACCAACTTCAACACGCTGACTCCGGGACATCTCTACATCGTTGTTATGTCTCGGCCGGCCACCTGGGCGTACTAAGGGTCGTTTATGACCCGCATCACGGGTCGGCGTACACTGGCCCGAACGTACTGATGTTCAGACATCGCGGGAGCGAAGGTTGGCGGGACGTGGCATTGCCGGCCGGTTGAAGCATGAGGAGTGCCGGGCGGCACTGACAAGCCTTGCCCTTTCGCCATCCCTGACGAGGGCGGTGGAAGGAGCGGCCGCGGCGTTCGCGCGGCGGTTCGCGGCGAGCCAGGCCACGGTGTTCATCGTCAGCCGGGGGAACGAGCCCTTCCACGCATCGTTCCCCGCCGGTGAGGGACGGACGCGGCCCCGCCGAACCGCTGACCCGGGCAAGGCCTTCCTCGACACCCTGAGCGTCGTCCGGCCGGGGATGGGCGGCAGAGGGGAGAAGGCTGCGTTCATGCGGCTGGAGGGGAGCCCAGGGGACGAAACCACGGCTTCGTGGATGCAGGCACCGCTGCGAGATGGCCGGACGACCGTGGGCCTTGTGGCCGTGGTCACCAAACGCAAGACGGGGTACGGGGCAGCAGATTCGGAGGCGCTGGCGGAGCTGGCGACCGTCTTCGAAGTGGTGGTGCGGCGGCTGCTCGATCTGGAGGAGCTCGGGGCGGAGCGAGAGTTGCTCTCGGCAGAGGCGGCGCTGTTGGCGCGAACCGCGGGCATCGAGGAGGAGGAAGAGCTGCTCCGGACCTACGCCGCGGGTATCAGGGCCGCCATCCAGGGTGATGCGATCGGGATAATCGAGCCAGCCACCAGAGGGCGTCGCGCGCGGCTGTTCGACGATCCACCAGGGGTGCTGGGAGTGGCGGCGAATGTGGCGACACATCCGGGCAACGCCGCGATGCTGGAGGACATCGATGGTGCGGGCACGTTCTACAACTCCGACCTGCATAAACGCACACGGACCCCAGGCGAGCAAGCCGCGGCAGCCGCTGGCCAGCGGACGTTCCTGGTGACGCAGGGGAGGGCTCCCGGGTTGCCGGTACTCATCGTGACTGCGACGAGCACGCACCGCGACCGGTTCCGACTGGACGCGCGATCCTTCGTGAGCCGGCTGGCAACGGTGCTGCAATTGAGCCTGGACCGGTTGCGTTCCGGCGCGGTAACGGTTGCGCAGCGTGAGCGGCTGAACGCGCAGGAGCGCCTGCTGACCTCGCTCAATCCCGCGGAGCCACTGCAGGCGATCGCGAGTTCGTTCGCAGCAGAGGCTCGCTCTCGGTTCGAAGCGGACTACGTGGCCGTGGTGTACCTGGGGGAGGATCGCACTGACATCCTGTGTATCGAGGGCGACATCGAGCCCGTGCCGGATGAGGTGGTGGCCCGGGGCGGGCGCGGAGGGTCGTACGCGACGGTTTCGGGGGGAGAAGCGGAGGTGGTGATGCTCGGGGAACGGGAGCGGAACGCGATCGAGGACCATCTCTACGAGCAGGGGCTGAGGTGGCTGGCCCGGGTCCCGGTTCGCGGCGGGTCGGGCGTCCTGGGGTTCGTGACGCTCGGTGGGCGTCACGGCACCTGGAGAGCGCGTACGGAGGACCTGGAGGAGTTTATCCGGCCGTTGGGTCTGGCGTTGGAGCGGGCACGTCTGCTCCGCAGTCTGGAGCGACGGAACTCGGAGCTCGCCACCGCCAACGGCATCCTCACGGACATTTCGGACGGTGAGCGCCTGGAGGAGGCGTGCGGGCGAGTAGCGGGACGGCTGACCCAGCTGTTCGCGGCCGACCATGTGGGCATCGGCTTCCAGGACGTTGTGGCGCGGACTCGCACGGTCCTGGGCTGGGAGTCGACTGTGCTGGAGCGAGAAGGTCTGCCCGTGGACCTGGACGACGCGGATACCGAAGCGTACGCCGCCCTGCAGCGGGGCGCGACGACGGTGGTTGCGGACCTGAGTGAGGAGCCGGAGCTGAATCCCAGTAGCGCGGTGATGCGGGCGGCGGGACTGCGGGCGGTCATGCGAGCGCCGTTCTCGATTTCGGCGGAGATGCTGGGCGTGGTGACTGTGGCTTCGCTGCGGCCCGGCGCCTACACGCAACGCGAGGCGGCGTTGCTGGCGGAGCTGGTGCGACCGATGGGGCTTGCGGTGGACCGCGCGCGCGTGTTGCGGCGCCTCGCGGAGATTTCAGACCAGACGCTGGCACAGAACCGGCTGCTGATGGAACTCACGCCGAGCGTGACGGAACAGGAGATAGCGGAGCGCTTTTGCGCGATCGCGAGGCAGCACTTCCAGGCGGACGGTGCGGTTGTTGGGGTGCTCCGGCGCGGGGACCGGGAACTTGAGATCCTGGCGGCGGATACGCCGACGATACCGACAACCCGGCGAAGATATCGTATGGGGAGCCTGGACGTGGAGCAGGTGATCCACTCCGGCGAGCCGCGGCTGATCGGTGATGCGCTGGACCCTTCCGCGCCGAAGGAGGAGAGGCCGCTCGTGGGGTCAGGCGTACGGTGCTTCATGGATGTGCCGATCGAGGGATCCGCGGGGGCCCACGGGTTGGTCATCGTGTTCTCGAGGGAACCGGACTACTTCCGGGAGGAGCACCTCTCAGCGCTTGTGGAGCTCACCCGGACACTTGGGCAGCGTCTTGAACTGAGGGCGCTCGACGAGCAAGCGAGAGACCACGTGGGCCGGGTGGAGGCTGCCAACCGCGTGATGGCCGCGATGGCTGAGTCAAGAACAGAGGAAGAGGTGGTGGGCCGATTCCTGGACCTGGTGGACGAGTTGTTCGCGCCGGACCAGGCGGCGATTGTGACGCTGCGGGAGGATACGGCAGAGCTCGCCGGGTCCCGGTGGGCGGCCAGTGGCGAGGCGGGGGAATACCCGCTTGAGCTGGCTCATGAAGCGGTGGCGGGTGCAGACCCGGACACGCCGGCGATTACCGGGGTGGGGACCGCGGGCTGCGCACTGGACGAACACTTCTCCGGGCTCGGGTACCAGAGTGGGCTGAGACTGGGGCTAGCGGCCCTGGACGGGGCCGGGAGCACGGGGATGGTGGAGTTGCGGAGCCGAACCGCGCACCGCTTCAAGCAGCGGGATGCGGCACTCCTGGCGGCCGTGGCGCGCCCGTTGGCGCTGGCGATCGAGGGGGCGCGGGCCGTGGCGGCGCTGGCGGAAAGCGAAGAGCGTTACCGTTCGCTGGTGGGGCAGGCGGAGGAGATGATCTTCGCCATCGATGGGGGGACGCGGCGGATTGTGGAGGCGAATCCGTACTTCGCGCGGGCGCTGGGCTACGAGCCAGACGAGCTGCGTGAGCTCTACCTGGACGATGTCGCCGACGCGCCGGAGGAGGTCATCGAAGCGAACTTCCGGCAGGTGATCGAGACGGGCCAGGTGCGGATCCCGGAGCGACGCTACCGGCGGAAAGACGGGACGACCATCGACGTGGAGGTTGTGGCCTCGCGGATTACGCTGGGGGGCCGGACGACGGTGCTGGCGCTGGCGCGCGACCTGACGGAGCGGCGTTCGCTACAGCGTCAGCTCTTGCAGGCGCAGAAGATGGAATCGCTGGGGACTATGGCGGGGCAGGTTGCGCACGACTTCAACAACCTCCTGACGACGATCATGGGCTTCTCGGGGATGCTGAAGCGTTCGCCGAGCCTGGCGCCGGAGGAGAAGGAGAACCTGGAGCTGATCGAACATGCGGCCCGGCGGGGGGCGGACCTGACGGCGAGGCTGCTGGCCTTCGCGCGGGGAGGGCTTTCGCGGTTTGGGCCGCTGGACCTTGGGACGCTGGTGGAGGAAACGATGAAACTTGCGGCACCCACGCTACACCGGAACATCCGGGTGAGCATGAAACTGCCTTCGCGGCCAGTGCTGGTGGAAGGGGACCCTTCGCAGCTACAGCAGGCGCTGCTCAACATCGTGCTGAACGCGCGGGACGCGATGCCGGAGGGTGGCGAGGTCGCGGTTTCAGTGGCGAAGCGGGGGACGCGAGCGGAGATTAGCCTCGGGGACGACGGGCCGGGGATGGACGAGGAGACGCGGCTGCGGATCTTCGAGCCGTTCTTCACGACGAAGGCAACGGGGGCGGGGACGGGCCTTGGGCTGGCGATCACCTACGGGATTGTGCAGGCGCATGGAGGGGATCTGCGGTGCAACTCGGCGCCGGGCAAGGGAGCGACGTTTACGATTTCGTTGCCGGTGGCGGAGGCCGAGGGGTAGGGGAGGAGTACGGACGGGACATGAAGAAAGGGCCCCGGAGGGCCCTTTCCTTGTTGTTGCCGATGTGCCGGGTTAGCGGCTGCGGCGGGCGACCGCGACGCCACTGGCGCCGAAGGCAACCGCACCAGCGCCGAGCGCGAGAAGCGCCCAGGCTGCACCACTGCTGGCGGAACCAGAGGAGAGGCCCTGGCCGACGACAGGCGGCTTCACGGTGGCCGTGGCAGTGGCGGCGGGAGTCCCGTCACCATTTCCATCGGTGGTGGGCGTGGCCGTCGGCGTAAACGCCGACAGGTTCACGTTCTGCCCGGTCCGGTTATCCCACACGCCGTTGGGGGACTCAGTGGCCAGGAGGCCGTTCACGTAGAACTGGACATCCTGGTTGAGAGTACCGCCGCACGGATAGGCGTTCGGTTCGTACGCCGGGTGCTGGATCGAGTAGATGCCGGGGGTGCCTGCGACGATGTAGGTGGCGCAGGTGGTGTTCCCGGCGATCCGGGACTCGATGACAGTCCCCAGTGGCGCAGGTGCGCCATCGAGGGTCACGTTGCCCGCGAAAACCGATGGCGCATCGGGGGTGTCCGCAGAAGCTACGGATGCGCCCAGGAAGAGCGCGCTTGCGGCGACTGCAGCAAGGCCAGCTGTGGCCAACACCCTCAATACCTTGCTCATGTTGTTTGCTCCAATTTCCTTGATCTGACGGCCTGATGAGTTGTGAAGGCCGGGGACCGTTGTTAGCGGCCCCGGCCTACGCTTTCAGTCGTCCGTCAGTCTTGGGGGACGATGACGGTGAAGCTGATGCCCAGCGGGTTGGT
>CAYPAZ010000089.1:0-8679 GCA_964408835.1 uncultured Anaerolineaceae bacterium | reverse complement strand
ATCGGCCAGGTCCTGGAAACCCACCTCGGCTGGGCCGCAAGCATCCTTGGCTTCCGCGCCTTCAGCCCCGTGTTCGATGGCGCCAGCGACCTCGCCATCGATGGCGCGCTCGCACGCGCCTGGATTGCCCAGGAGTCCGGCGCCTTCCACTACATCGATGCCCGCGACCGCGGCTTCGACCTTGCCCGGGCAACGGCCTGGCTCGAAGAGAAGGGCTATGACCCTGCCCCCATCTTCACCACCCCCGACCCGGAGGCCGCCAAGCGCGCCTGCCTCGAAATCTGGCTTGCTGAAGCAGGTAAGCCAAGGCTCAAGGGCAAGCCAATCAAGGACCTCGAAGACGCGGCCCAGAAGATTTACTCCGATACCGGCGTGGCTCCGCCGCTCTTTGGCAAGCTCCAGCTCGTCGATGGCCGCACCGGCGAACCCTTCGACCAGCCCGTCACCGTTGGCTACATCTACATGCTCAAGCTCATCCACCTGGTCGAGGACAAGATCCACGCACGGAGCACTGGCCCCTACTCCCTCATCACCCAGCAGCCGCTCGGTGGCAAGGCGCAGTTCGGCGGCCAGCGATTCGGCGAAATGGAAGTCTGGGCGCTGGAGGCCTACGGCGCCGCCCATGTCCTCCAGGAACTCCTCACCGTCAAGTCCGACGACGTCGTCGGCCGCGTGAAAACCTATGAAGCCATCGTTAAGGGCGAGGACGTGCTCGAACCGGGCGTCCCCGAATCCTTCAAGGTGCTTGTCAAGGAGCTCCAGTCCCTCGGCCTCTCAGTCGAAGTCCTGAACGAAGACGAGGAATCCGTCTCCTTCGGCGAAGACTCCACAGCCGATGCGCCTGAGCTCGGTATCAACCTGTCCGGTTTCGAAGCGGAGGACCTTTTCCGAGATGCTCGAAGTTAACGATTTCAACCAGGTTCGGATCGCCCTTGCCAGCCCCGAACAGATCATGTCGTGGTCCTATGGCGAGGTCACCAAGCCCGAGACCATCAACTACCGCACGCTCAAGCCCGAGAAGGATGGGCTCTTCTGCGAAAAGATCTTCGGGCCCACCAAGGACTTCGAGTGCTATTGCGGGAAGTACAAGCGCGTCCGTTATAAGGGAATCATCTGCGATAAGTGCGGTGTCGAAGTTGCCCGCGCCAAGGTCCGGCGCGAGCGCATGGGCCATGTGAACCTCGCCAGCCCCGTCAGCCACATCTGGTTCGTCAAGGGCACCCCCAGCAAACTCGGCCTCCTGCTCGATATGTCGCCCCGCAACCTTGAGCGCGTCCTCTACTTCGCCCAATACATGATCACCCAGGTCGATGAAGACGCCCGCCAGCGCGCCCTCGACCACCTCCGCGAAGAGTTGGTCACCGTCGTCGAAGAGCGCGTCGCCGAAGTCCGCCCCAGGCGCGAAGCCCTCGAACTCCAGCTCGAAAAGGCCAACGACGAACTCCAGGCCAAAGCCGTCATCGAAGCCGACCGCATCGCCGCCGAGCGCCAGATCTCCCGCGAAGCCCTCGAAGCCGCCGCCCAGCGGGCCATCGACCAGGTCGAGGCTGCCCAGGGCACCAAGCTCGCCGAGCCCGTCGCCATCGTCGGCGATGTCATCTACGAAGTCGGCTCGAAGATGACCAAGAGCTCCATCTCTCGCGTCACCAAAGAGGGCCAGCGCAAGCTCGTCTCCTTCGACAAGGAGACCGAGAAGCTCAAGGCCCAGACCCTCATCGTCGCCGATAGCGCCCTCGATGACGCCAAGGCCGCCCTCTTCGATGAGCTTCATCCCCTCCAGGAAAAAGAAAAGCAGCTCCGCACCGAGGTCGAAACCCAGTACCAGGAACGCATCCGCGACCTCGAAGACCTGGTCGACCCCATCCGCGATGACCGCGTCAAGCTCCTCACGGAATCCCAGCATCGCGAACTCAGCGACCTCTTCCCCGCGGTCTTCACCGCTGGCATGGGCGCCGAGGCCGTCCTCGAAGTGCTCCGCCGGGTCGAACTCGAAACCCTCCGCACCAAGCTCAAGCAGGAGATCATCAGCGCCAGCGGTCAGCGCCGGAAGAAAGCCACCAAGCGCCTCCAGGTCGTCGAAGACCTCAAGAAGTCCGGCAATAAGCCCGAGTGGATGATCTTTAGCGTCCTCCCGGTCCTCCCTCCCGAGCTCCGGCCCATGGTTCAGCTCGATGGTGGCCGCTTCGCCACCAGTGACCTCAACGACCTCTACCGCCGCGTCATCAACCGCAACAACCGCCTCAAGCGGCTCCTCGATCTCGGCGCCCCCGAAATCATCATTCGCAACGAAAAGCGCATGCTCCAGGAAGCCGTCGATAGCCTCATAGACAACGGCCGCCGCGGCCGCGCCGTCTCCGGCAGCGGCAACCACAAGCTCAAGAGCCTCTCCGATATGCTCAAAGGCAAGCAGGGCCGCTTCCGCCAGAACCTCCTCGGCAAGCGCGTCGACTACTCCGGCCGCTCCGTCATCGTCGTCGGCCCCGAACTCCGGCTCGACCAGTGCGGCCTGCCCAAGCGCATGGCCCTCGAGCTCTTCAAGCCCTTCGTCATGCACTCGCTCGTTGCCAAAGGCCTCGCCCACAACATAAAGAGCGCCAAGCGCATCGTCGAACGCGCCCGCCCCGAAGTCTGGGACGTCCTCGATGAGGTCATCCGCGAGCGCCCCGTGCTCCTCAACCGCGCCCCCACTCTCCACCGGCTTGGCATCCAGGCCTTCGAGCCCGTGCTCATCGAGGGCTCGGCTATCCAGATCCATCCCCTCGTCTGCTCGGCCTTCAACGCCGACTTCGATGGCGACCAGATGGCCGTCCATGTCCCCCTCAGCCGCGAAGCCGTCGCTGAAGCTCGGAAGGTCATGCTCTCAACGCAGAACCTTCTCTCCCCCGCCAGTGGTGACCCCACCGTCGCGCCCTCGCTCGACATGGTGCTCGTCTGCTACTACATGACCGACCTCGCTCCCGGGGCTCGCGGCTCCTACAAGGCCGGCAACAATGGCACCGGCGACCGCCAGGAAGGCGCCTACGGCTCCTTCGAAGAGGCTCGCCTCGCCCATGACCTCGGCATCGTCGACCTTCGCGCCCCCATTCACGTCCGCACCACCCGGCCCATCCAGCAGTCCGCCACGGAACGCGATGACCCGGAGCTCGATGCCGATGGCAACCCGAAACCCCGGTTCGTCGAGACTACCGTAGGCCGCATCATCTTCAACGATGTCCTGCCCGATACCCTCCCCTACCAGAACGCAGTCATGGACCGCGGCAACCTTCGCCGCGTCGTTGCCCTCTGCTACCGCGAGCTCGGTCGGGAGGTCACCGCAGGTATCGTCGATACCATCAAGACCGTCGGCTTCCACTACGCAACTCGCAGCGGTGTCACCATCGCCATGCACGAAATCCAGATCCCCGAACAGAAGCAGGCCTTCCTCGATGAGGCCGAACAGCGCGTCTCCGAACTCGTCGACCAGTACCAGATGGGACTCATCACCGAAGACGAGCGCTACCAGGGCACCGTGGAGATCTGGAACGACACTACGAAGAAGGTCGAAGGCGCCATCCGCGACCGCCTCCCGGAGTACGGTTCCCTCAACTACATGGCTAGCTCCGGCGCCAAGGGTAACATTACCCAGATTCGCCAGATGGCCGGTATGCGAGGTCTCATGGCCGACCCCAACGGTAAGGTCATCGAACTCCCCATCCGCGCCTCCTTCCGTGAAGGCCTCACCGTCCTCGAGTACTTCATCTCCACCCACGGCGCCCGCAAGGGTCTCGCCGATACCGCCCTCCGGACAGCCGACTCCGGCTACCTGACCCGGCGCCTCATCGATGTTGCCCAGGATGTCATCATCCTCGAGGAAGATTGCGAGACCACCGCCGGCCTCTGGATCCTCCGCGAAGACTCCAGCGGCCTCGAGAGTATGGCGGAGCGCCTCATCGGTCGCTACGCCGCCCTTCCCATCGTCGATGAGAGCACCGGCGAAATCATCGTCGAACGCAACGCCGAAATCGACGAGGACGTCGCCCAGAGAATCGACGACCTCGGCCTCGACCGCATCTTCGTCCGTACCCCCATGTCCTGCGAAGCCGAACGCGGCATCTGCCGCTACTGCTACGGCCGCGACCTCGGCCGCGGCGGCCTCGTCGACCTCCGGACCGCAGTCGGCATCATCGCCGCCCAGTCCATCGGCGAACCCGGCACCCAGCTCACCATGCGGACCTTCCACACCGGCGGCGTCGCCTCCGCCACCGACATCACCTCCGGCCTTCCCCGCGTCGAAGAACTCTTCGAAGCTCGCGCCCCCAAGGGCGAGGCCGTAATCAGCGAAATCGATGGCCACGTCGAAGTCGTCCAGGACAACGACCGCCGTGTTGTCCAGGTCACCAACGTCGATACGTTCGCCGATGCCTACGAGCTCCCGGCCCGCGCCGAGATCCTCGTCAAGGATGGCGACCGCGTCCCCGAAGGCGCTGTTCTCGCTCGTGCTCCCCAGCGCAAGGGCGATGACACCGCCATCGTCCCCCAGGTCGTCGCCCGGATCTCCGGCGTCGCCCGCGTCAGCGGCAAGAAGACCATCCAGGTCGTCGCTGAAGAACGAGAAGAGCGCGAGTACCCCATCCCCGCCGCGGCCCGGCTCCTCGTCAGCCCCGGCGGATTCATCCACGCCGGTGACCCCATCACCGACGGCTCAATGAACCCCCAGCACGTCCTCACCATCCTCGGCCGCGAAGCCGTGCAGCGCTACATGGTCCGCGAAGTCCAGGATGTCTACAAGTCCCAGGGTGTGAAAATCAACGACAAGCACATCGAGGTCATCTCTCGCCAGATGCTTCGCCGCGTGCGCGTCGACCATCCCGGCGACTCCGGCCTCCTCCCCGGAGACCTTGTGGACCGCCGCGAATTTGAAGAGCTGAACGAGCGCCTCGTCGCCGAAGGCGGCGACCCCGCCACCGCTCAGCCCATCCTCCTCGGCGTTACCAAGGCCTCGCTCAACACCGAGTCCTGGCTTGCGGCGGCCTCCTTCCAGGAGACCACCCGCGTCCTCACTAACGCCGCCATCGAAGGTAAGGTCGACCGCCTCCTTGGCCTCAAGGAGAACGTCATCATCGGCAAGCTCATCCCGGCACGTGTCGAAGTCGAAGTCCCGCGCCGCGAGCACTACGCCGAACTTGACCTGCCCGAGTCCCTCGCCCTCGAAGAGGATGAGGAGCTCGCCCGCGCCCTCGCTGACCGCGAGACTCGCACGAGCGACTTCCTCCTCGACGAAGAAGATGACGAAGAAATCGAACTCGAAGAAGACGAAGACTTCGAAATCGGTGCCACCGCGGTCGAAGACTAGACCTCGCCGTTTCCAGCCCACGAGGCCCCGCACCAGCGGGGCCTCTTTATTCCCTCCGGAATCCCGGCCCACCGTGGCCGGGGATCCACTCCACCACACCATGCCCTGCTCGCCCCCTCCGGAGTCCCGGCCCACCGTGGCCGGGGGGCCGATTGACCACGCCAAGCGTCGCTCGCCCCCTCTGGAGTCCCCGCCAGACCACGCCACGCGCCGCTCGCCACCTCCGGAATCCCGGCCCACCGTGGCCGGGGGCCCGCTCTACCACGCCACGCGCCGCCGATCCTAACCCAAAATTCCAAACCCAAAATCCAAAATCAATACAGCCCCCGCCTCAGGTCTTCCCGCAACTCCGGCAACTTCTCCGGCGGCACCGGCAATTGCTTCTGCTCGATGATCGCCGCAGTCAGTGAAGGCACCTCCTCTGGGTCCGGCCACGAATCTGGTTCCCAGAGGTCTGACCGCATGATGCACCGGGCACAGTGCATGAACGCCTCCTCCACCTCCACCACCAGCGCCAGCAGCGGTGCCTTCCCTTTAATAGACATCCGCTCCCGCAGCTCCTCGTCCCGCACGATCATCGCTCGCCCCTGCACCCGCAACGTCTCCTCCGAGCCCGGCACCATGAAGTACAGCGCCACCTTCGGGTTCCGAAGGATGTTCGTGAACGTGTCCGCCCGCCGGTTCCCCGGCCGGTCAGGGATCGCGAGCGTCTTCTCATCCAGTACGAGGACAAACCCCGCAGGGTCCCCTTTCGGCGAAATGTCCTGGTTCCCGCCCTCGTCCGAAGAGCCGATCAGCACGAACGGCGACATCTCGATGAACCTTCGGTAGTGCCGGTCGATATGGTCGATGGCCTTCCCCGCCGCCGTACTCGAGACCTTCCCCACTAGCTCCCGGAGTTCGTCCTCCGTCGTGATCACGTCCGCGAACCGCGCAGCTGCTGTCATAGCGTCCCTCCTGCCAACTCCCGCCATTCTCTCCGCCTCCCGCTGTGCCCGGCAACCTCAGGAGACGCCTCTCCTGTCGCTCGATGTCAGCTGCCTGCGCCGCTTCCCCTTACCCCTGTCGCAGACCAACGACCGCGATGGCCCCCATCGCCTGCCCACGCCCGATCGAGTCCAGCCCCTCCGCGGTTTTCGCCTTCACGCTCACCAGCCCGACTTCCACGCCGCAGATCTCCGCGACCCGCTCGCGAATGTGGGGGATGTACCCCGCAAGCTTCGGCCGTTCCGTGCGCACCGTCGCATCGATGTTCCCCACCTCCCAGCCCGCCTCCCGCGCCAGCTCCAACGCCTTCCGTACGAAGTCGGCGCTGTCGGCATGCGCGTATCGAGGGTCATCCGGAGGGAAGTACTTGCCAATGTCCCCCAGCGCCGCTGCCCCCAGCACCGCATCGGTGATCGCGTGCAACAGCACGTCCGCATCTGAATGCCCCACAAGCCCCGGCCCCTCCTCGATGATCACGCCGCCCAGCACCAGCGTCCGCCCGTCGTCGACCCGGTGCACGTCCTCCCCGATGCCGACCCTCCACTCGCTCATCCCACTTCCTTCCCAATCCGCGACTTCCACAGCATTCTGGCAACCTCCAGGTCCACCGGTCGAGTGATCTTGAGGTTCTCTGCGCTTCCCTCCACCACCACACACTCCAACCCTAGCCGCGCCAGCATCGCCGCATCATCGGTCTCGTCGTCGTCGCCCGCCGCAGCTGCGTCCAGCCACGCCTGCCGCAACACCACCTGCGGCGTCTGCGCAGCCCACAACCGCGAACGCTCGGGATGCCCCACGACAAGCCCGCCCCGCACCTCCTTCACCGTGTCCGAAACAGGAGTTGCCGCAATCGCCCCCGACTGCCCCTCCGCCGCCCGCACCACCTCGCTGATGAGTTCCGGCCTCACCAGCGGGCGCGCCCCGTCGTGCACCGCCACATACTTCGAACGACACAGCTTGAGCCCGGCCTCCACGCTGTCCCGGCGCCGTGGCCCGCCCTCCACCTCCGCCGCAAGCTTCGTGTACCGCCCTTCCAGCTTCCAATCCGCGACCGCGTAGGCGGTAGCCTCGCCGACCACCACCACCATCCGCCCCACCTCCGGGCACGCCTGGTATGCGTCGAGCGCACGCGCCAGCACTGGCGCCCCACACAGGTCCGCGAGCAGCTTGTCCTGCTCCCCGAAACGGGTCGAACTCCCGGCTGCAACAATCACTGCATCAACCAGCACGTTCAGAGCGTACAGCCACGCCCCCAACCGCGGCAGCCCGGTTTGCTATACTCCCGCCGATCCTCGACGGGAGGGATGTTCTGGAACGCGAAGGGTTCATCATCGTGCCCGGGGGCCGAGTATGGTACCGCCAGTCCGGGGATGGGCAGGGCACCCCGCTACTCTGCCTCCACGGTGGGCCCGGCGCCCGCAGCAACTACCTCCAGGGCCTTGAGGCGCTCGGCCCCGAACGCCCGGTGATTCGCTACGACCAACTGGGCAGTGGCAGGTCCGAGTACACCCCCTCGGACGACCTCTGGCGCACCGAACGGTTCGTCGCAGAACTCGCAGCTGTCCGTGCTGCGCTCTCCCTCGACCGTGTACATCTTTACGGGCACTCCTGGGGCACCATGCTCGCCGTGGCCTATCTCCTGCGAGGCGCCCCTGGCGTGGCCAGCCTTACGCTCGTCAGCCCATGGCTTTCGGTTGCGCGCTACCTCGAAGACATAGACGTCCTGGTCGCCCGCCTCCCCGCGGAAACCCGCGCCACCATCACTCTAATCGCCCGCGACGAAGAAGTAGCGCCCGAGGCTGCCGAGGCCGCGATCAGGTCGTTCTACGCCGAGTACTTCTGCCGGGACGCCGTCGCCCTCGGCGAGCTCTTTCAGGGCGGCCCGCCAGGCCCCGCCTACGAGGCCATGTGGGGCCCGAACGAGTTCACCTGCTCGAGCCCGATCCTCGCTGGCGTGGACCTCACGCCACGCCTGGGCGAACTCGATCTTCCGGTGCTGCTGCTCTGCGGCGAGTACGACTCCTGCACCCCGGAGACAACCCTCGCTTTCCAGTCCCTCATCCCCGGCTCCGAAGCGGTAGTCCTCCCGGGCTGCTCCCACATGAACCTCCTCGAGGATCCCGCAGCACACCTCGCTGCCGTCTCGTCCTTCCTCACCCGCGTCGACCCCTGACCCTGCTCGACATCCGCGGATCCACCACCCAGAATCCACCATCCAATGGACCCCTTCGCCACCGCCACCGCCCAGCTTGCCCTCCTCCGCTCCCGCGACGTTTCCGCCCGCGAACTCCTCGACTTCCACCTCGCCCGCGTCGACGCCATGAATGCACGCATCAACGCCGTCGTCACTCTCGATGTCG
>CAYPAZ010000088.1:0-8690 GCA_964408835.1 uncultured Anaerolineaceae bacterium | reverse complement strand
TGTTCGGCTGGGAAGTCACGTGGCGCGATGGTGGGTTCATCCTGATAGAGGACCCGGCGGGCGGGACCGGGGTGTCATTCCAGAGGGTACCGGGCTATCGGCCTCCGGTATGGCCCGAGCAGCCGGGGGAGCAGGCGAAGATGCTCCACCTCGACATCAAGGTCACGGACCTCGAGGCGGCGACGGCGCACGCCCTCCTCGCGGGTGGTCGGCTGGCGGGGTTCCAGGGGAGGGAAGACCTCCGGGTGGTGCTGGATCCGGCCGGGCACCCACTCTGCCTGTTCACGGTCTGAATCCGGTCTGTTGGGGGGCGGGATGCGCCGGGGCTGCATCGTTGTACGATGGGAGGCAGTGGGCCGTACAACAATCGAACGAGAAATGGTCCCCGACGAAATGCTCGGGCTGGACCTGGACCCGGAGGAGCGGCGTCTCTGGGTGGGGTTCCTGGCGGCTTACATGACCGTCATCAGCCGCCTCGAGAAGGACCTCGAAGGGTCCGGGGTCTCGCTTGTGGAGCACATGGCAATGATCCGGATCGGGGCCGCGGGTGAGGATGGTCTCCGGATGTCCGAGGTGGGGGACGTGGTGTTCCTGACGCGAAGCGCCGCAACGCGCCTGGTGGACCGCCTCGAGCGGGCGGGCTTCGTCCAGCGGAAGGAGTGCGAGGCTGATAGGCGGGGGACCGTGGTGTGTCTCACGGAGGCCGGGCGGGAACAGGTCCGCGCGCTCGCGCCAGCTCACCTCGCGGGGGTGCGCCGCGAGTTCCTGGACCGGCTTCCAAGGGATGGCCGGGAGGCCCTCGAGCGGGCTTGTGCGGAGTTGAGGGCAGGCGGGCCCTACGAGGGGATCGTCGGGCCCGCCTGAGCCCGGGTCAGGCCGCGTTCACGAATTCGAGGTCGACACTCAAGCGCACGGTATCACCCACGATGAAGCCGCCCGTTTCCAGTGCAGCGTTCCAGTTGAGGCCGAAGTCCTTGCGGTTGAGTTTGCCTTCGGCGCTGAGGCCGATCTTCCGGTTGCCCCAGGGGTCCACGAATGGGCCGCCGGCGTCAGCTTCGAGGACGACCTCACGGGTTATGTCGCGGATGGTGAGGTCGCCGACGATCTTGTAGTCGTCGTTGCCGTTGGGTTCGATGCTCTTGACGGCGAAGACCATCTCGGGGTGGTTCTCGGTATCGAAGAAGTCCGGCGAGCGGAGATGGGCATCGCGGTTGTCGTCGCGGGTATCGATGCTAGCGGTGCGGACGCGGACGGTGCCGAGCGAGGCGGCGAGGTTCTGCTCGTCGACTTCGGCGTCAATGTCGAAGTCATGGAACGAGCCTTTGACCGACGCGACGAGCATGTGCTTCACCGCGAATCCGATCGAAGAGTGGTTGGGGTCGATTTGCCAGGTCATGTTGTCTCCTCCTGTTACGTTGAATTGGTTACTTACCAATCGTCGCTCACAATCATGAGGTAAGTCGACCATCTTTGTCAACAACCAGACCTGACAGAAGTAACAGAGGCAAAGTTGCCGCAGAGCGGGTTCTAGCGGGTACTATGGAGTCATGGCCGTAAAGGAAATGCCGACATCCCCCGAGATCACGCCGTACTGCCCGTCGTTCCACGTGGCAGTGGAGTTGCTTGGGCGGAGGTGGACGGGGGCGATCGTACGCAACCTGCTGGCGGGGTCAGTGCGCTTTTCAGAGATCCTGCAGGCCGTCCCGGGCCTCTCCGACCGGCTGCTTTCGCAGCGGCTACGAGAGCTCGAGGCGGAGGGCGTGGTAACGCGGGTCGTCTATCCCGAGACACCGGTGCGAATCGAGTACCAGTTGACTGAGAAGGGCCGCGAGTTGGAGCGGATCGTGAAGGACCTCGGGGAGTGGGCGGACCGCTGGATTCCTCACCCGGCGGAGTAGCTACGAGCCGGGAATCGGGCGTTCCAGATAGGCGACGTCCCAGTACTTGCCGAACTTGAGCCCGACTTCGGTGACGCGGCCGACTTCCACGAACCCGAAGCTGCGGTGGAGCTTCATCGAAGCTTCATTGGGCTGCGTGATGGCCGCGATGGCGCGGTGGAGCGGCTGGGCATCGAGGATGGCCAGGAGTTGGCGGTAGAGCGCTGGGCCCAGGCCGCAGCCGACCGCTTCCGGCGCACAGTAAACGCTGGTCTCAACCGACGTGTTGTAAGCGGCCTTGGGGCGGAATTGGCTCGACCAGGCGAGGGCGTCAACGTTGCCTTCCCGCTCCGCCACCAGGACGCGGTGAGGGCCTTCGTCCGAGTAGTGCGACCACCACTCTTCGCGGCGCCGCTCGACGCTGAAGGGCTCCAGGTCGAACGTCGCGGGGGTGTGCAGGATGTAGTAGGTGTAGATCTCGGTGGTGGCCGTATCATTAAAAAATCGCGCCGGACGGATGTGGACGTGTTCGCTCATCGTTGTGTGATCTTCGACCCCGGCACGTAGTAGCGGTCGTGCCAGATGCCGGAGTAGGCCTCCCCGGCTACGGGCATGCGCCAGGTACGGACCTCCGAACCGGCGAGGGGGACGGCCACCAGCGCACGCGGCTGGTCGATGGTTTCGTCGACGTAGAAGTCAGCGGCCTCGGCTGGTACGTAGCGTTTGGCGATCCGGCGGTAGAGGTCGCGCCAGGCGTCGTCTTCGCCCACTTCGTGCGCGATGGTTGCGGCGCCGCGGAGCGTGACCTTGCGATACGGGGCAGCTTCCTCGTCGATGGTCAGTGCGATGCGCGGGTCGCGTCGCAGGTGTGCCAGCCAGGCGGAGTGCTGGCGGGGTGTTATGTAGATCTGGCCATCCTCGAAGGCGAACCAGACGGGCGTGACGTGGGGCGCGCCCCGCTCGTCGACGGTCGCGACCCGGCAGAGGACGCCTGGCTGCTGGAGGAACTCCTCGCGTTCGGACCTGGTCAAGGGCGGCATGCTATCTCCCGGGGGCGGAGCATACGCCGGCTCTGTTTCAAGGTTGTATCTCGCCTTCTCGCCACCACTTGTCGCCCGGACCCTCCCACGGCGTAGGGGAGCGCAGTTCGACGATCGCTTCGGGGAGGGAAGCCACTCGCCTCACAAGACCGAGGTGCTGGGGGCGGATGAACCGAAGGCCGGCTGCCGATTCGAGGAACGCGAAGAGCGGAGAGAAGAACCCTTCGTGGTCCAGCAGGAGAATCGGCTTTGCGTGGATCTCCAGCTGCTTCCAGGTGATGGCTTCGAACATCTCATCGAGCGTGCCGAAGCCACCGGGCAGCACGAGGAAGGCATCGCCCAACTCGGTGCAACGCTGCTTGCGTTCGTGCATGGTCGCGACCACCTCCAGTTCGGCAAGGCCGCGGTGAGCCACCTCGTAGGCGACGAGGCCCTCGGTGATGACGCCGATGACCCGGCCACCTTCGGCAAGGGCGCCATCCGCGAGCCTGCCCATCATGCCGATAGAGGCGCCGCCGTAGACGAGCGTCCAGCCTTCGGCGGCGATGCAGCGGCCCGTTGCCCCTGCGACGTCAAGGAAGCTCGAGGGCACTGCCTGGCTGGATGAACAGTAGACCGTGACCGAGGAGATACCCGCCATCGCGCCAGCGTGGACGCGCGCGGAGTCACGCTCAAGCACCGAGCGGTCCGGCTGCGACGGGTCTAGAATGCGCGGGCACACAACCGAACGGAGTATCCGAATGACGACGGCTCATGCCACCGACCGCCACCTGACTCAGGAAGAGATCGACGAACTTCGCGAACGCGTGAGGGCGTTCATGGCGTCCGACATCTATCCGAACGAGCCTTTCTTCCACGAGCACCATCCTCGCCGAACGCCTGAAGGCCAGGCGGCGATGAAGGAACTCCAGGCGAAGACCAAGGCGATGGGCATGTGGGCGCCGCATTTGCCGGCGGAGGCCGGCGGGATGGGCATCGGCTTCATGCCGTACGTGTACATGAACGAGATCCTCGGCCGCAGCGGGATCGCGCCGATGGCGTTCGGCTCCCAGGCGCCGGACTCGGGAAATGCGGAGATTCTCTGGCAGTTCGGGACGCCCGAGCTCCAGGAGCGGTACATGAAGCCGCTGGTGAACGGGGACATCTGGTCCTGCTACTCGATGACGGAGCCGGAGGTTTCCGGCGCGGACCCCACGAACCTCCAGACCAAAGCTGTCCGGGATGGCGACGAGTGGGTGATCAACGGGCACAAGTGGTTCACCAGCCAGGGCGAGGGGGCTGCGTTCGCCATCGCGATGGTCGCGACTGAACTGGACCAGCCGCCGCACCGGCGGTTCAGCCAGATCGTGGTGCCGACCGATACCCCGGGCTTCAACATCATCCGGCCGGTGCCGGTGATGGGTGAGACCGACGGCTCGCACTGCGAGATCATTTATGACAACGTCCGGGTGCCGGTCACGAACACGCTCGGGGAAGCAGGGGGCGGCTTCCGAATTGCCCAGAAGCGCCTTGGGCCCGGGCGAATCCACCACTGCATGCGCTGGTTGGGGCAGATGCAGCGTGCGTTCGATCTGATGGTGCAGTACGCGCTCCAGCGGGAGGTCTACGGCTCGACGCTGGCCGAGAAGCAGACCATCCAGAACTGGATCGCGGACTCTTACACCGAGATCCAGGCATCGCGGCTGCTGACGCTGCACGCCGCGGCGAAGATAGACACCGGTGATGAGGCGCGGGTTGAGATTTCGGCGATCAAGTTCTTCGGGGCGAAGGTGTTGCACGACGTCATCGACCGCGCGATCCAGGTGCACGGCGCCCGGGGTGTCTCGGGGGACACCCCGCTGGAGGCCATGTACCGGAACGCCCGCGCGGCGCGCATCTACGACGGGCCGGATGAGAGCCACCGGATGGTGGTGGCCCGCCGCATCATCCGCACGTACCAGGCTGGCGAGACGTGGGACTTCATCTAGGGAAGATGAGGGCGACCGCGTGATGGAACTGGATGAGCTGCGCGAGCGGTTGGAGCGATTCAGCCGGGAGAAGCTGGACGACCCGGACGCGAGCGTCACGTTCCTGGAGCCGGGGCCGGGCCACGCGGGCTTCTCGTACTTCTTCCACGTCCTGACTGGCGGGGAGGAGTTGCGGTACTTCATCCGGATGCCGCCGCCCGGCGTGAAACTCGAGGGCACGGCGGATGTGATGCGCCAGGTCGAGGCCATTCGCGCGCTGCGGGATACCAACGTGCCGCACGCGCCGATCCTCTGGGCGGGGACAGAGGAGGAGTGGTTCGGGTGTCCGTACTTCGTGCAGCCGCGGCTCGAGGGGGACGTGTTCCGTGGGGATTGGGTAGGGGCTCTTTCGCAGGACCAGCGTTGGCACGCCGCGCGCCAGGCGATGGCGGCGCTGGCAGGCATCCATAAGGTCGACGCGGCGGAGGCGCCCTACCTGGGCGAGTTCTGGGGCTTCGAGTTCGACGTGACGCGATGGGATCGGTTCTATGAGCGAGCGGCGGAACCGGAGATGCTCGCGTTGCAGCCTACCGTCCGCCAGAAGCTCCTCGACCAGATTCCCCACGACAGCCGGATAGCCATCTACCATGGCGACTTCCAGTTCGGGAACCTGCTGTTCGATACGACCACGGCCGACCTGCTCGCGGTCATCGATTGGGAGCTCACGGGGATCGGGGCGACGCTCAACGACGTGGGCTGGGTGTGCGCGTTCAACGACCCGCGAGCGTGGGCCCACGCCGGCGCGATCACGGAGGGCGTACTGCCTTCGGGCGACGAGCTGGAAGCGATGTACCGGGAGGCGTACGGCGACGACGCTGGTGACATCCGCTGGTTCAAGGCGCTCGCGGTGTACAAGTTCGGCATCATCACGGGGTTCAACCTGATGTTGCACCGGCGGGGGAAGCGCCACGACCCGCACTGGGAGACGATGATCCCCTCCATGCGAAGCAACATGGAGTACGCTCTCTCCATGCTCAGCGGCTGACCGGAGGGCGTAGCGAAGCCGTTAGCCGCGAGCGGCTGCCGGGGGCAAATCGCCGGCGATGGCCCCGGCACACTCTTCATGGGAGCAGGGACAGGAGCCGGTTGCGCCGGACTCGAATGCGCTGGCGCACTCAACTCCACAGAACGCGTACGAACCACGTTCCAGACCGCCACTCACGCAGCCACACGGTGCGTGCGCGCACGGTGGAGGGCCTTCCTCGAAGTCGGTGGGTGCAGTCATATGTCACCTCCCCGCGCGCGAATCAGACACCGCCCGGTAAGCCCATCGTCGCAGCAAGCCCGGGTCATGTCACCTGTTCGCCCAGGCGATTCGCTCATCGATGCGGCGCACCATGGTGTATTCACAGGGGACGAATCCCTGCGCCTGCCAGAACGGGGCCCCGGACGGGTTCGCGCTGGCGTAGTGGAGCACACACCATTTGATCCCCTCCGAGCGGGCCCAGTCCATGGAATGTGCGAGAAGCGCCTTGCCCACGCCCCCGCCGCGCACATCGGGCTCCACAACGCCGTTCAGCAGGTAGACCGAGTTTTCCGCGTCCACAGTAGGAGGGTAGAAGCCACGCTTCAGGAAGGTATCCATGCCAAGCGCCTTGCCGTCGCGGTAGGCCACGAAGTGAGGGTTTTCGGGGCCTTGCAGCGACCCGAGGAGGAAGTCGCGGATTGCACGGCGAGGAGCAGGGAGCAGCGGCCAGCAGATCGGCGCGGCGGCATGGTGGAGCATGTTTGTGTGCTCGAGGTGAGAGATCACCTCGATGTCTTCCGGGGAGGCTACATGCACTTCGATGCCATCGGTCCTGGCGGCGGCGACCGGGGTGGCCGTCTCGCGGGCGGCAGCAACCGTCTTACGGCCGAAGCCCAGGTTCACCCACGCTTCCTCGGTATCGCGGTCACCAGGGGTGAGATGCACGGCGTGAGTGAAGTACCCGTCCTGAACCCAGAGGGCGGAGGCGGAGGCGTACATCTCCCGGTACACGTCGGTCGCGGAGACGTCTCCCGCGACGGCGTGGCCCGCACTTGAGACGGACATCGACTGCGGCTCGATGAACTGTGCCGCGACCGAGTCGGGAGGATGGAGCTGGACTTCAGCGAGCATGAAGCCCACGACGCGGCCGTTGAGTTCGGCGACTGTGCCCGAGACACGATGGTTGACGAGGGACTCCTGGAGCCCCAACGAACACACCGCCGGAGAGAGAAGCCGCTCGGTGAGCATGGGTAGGCGGGCTCTATCGCGGGCGTGGCGCTCGGCGAGCAGGTGGCCCGCGGCTTCGGCGTCACGGGGTTCGAACGAGCGTGCGGTGACTCTGGTTGCCATGAGTGGAGATTCTACGCTCCTGGCGTGTTGTCCATTCTCGAACCTTATGTCGCTTCTTGAAACACGTCGGAAACACGTCGTAACATGGACGAAACAGAGACAGACTAGGAAGGAGCGATTCCAACGGTGAGCAGCGCGACTATGACCAAAGAGCAAGCAGAGCAGGCAGTCCACCAGGCGAGCGAGCATCTCTACATGGCGCTCAACGGCATCAAAGGCCCGCAGGACTTCGATGCCCACTCACCCATCGTGATGGCCATCGCCGCCTTCGGGACGGCGAACCGGGAGGGGCGGCCGCAGGAGGAAGTGGATGCCGCGGCAGAGCATGTCTACATGGCGCTGCGCGGGTGGCATCAGCCGATGGACTTCGACGCCCACCAGCCTGTGGTGAAGGCGCTCGCGGAGTTCGGCGAGGCGTGCCGGCACGCTGGTGAGGTTGCACGGCGAGGTCAGTAGGGACCCGCCCGGCTCCTCGTACACGGTCAAGATTGATGTGGGATTGTGACGTCTGTCACTTGCCGGTAGCAGGCGCCTCCGGTTACGGTGGCTCAGTCGGCTTAAAACAGCAGAAGCCGTACATCTGAGTAGGCGGATACGCCGATCCCGGCGCCGCTCCGGCCCTTACGGGCCTACCGAAAGGAGCTCTCCCACGATGCTGCACCCAATGGTTGGCGCTTCTGCGTAGGCGCGCGCAGGGCGCCCTCGCACTCCTCCTCCGGCGCTCTTCACACTCTTCCCACCCGAAAAGCCCCAGGCCGCCACTCCTCCGGGCCGTCCCCACACGGGCAGTCCGGCGGGGTGTCCTAATGGCTGGAGCAGCATTGGGGGTTGCCGTCACGGCCCTGACTGTGAGCGCCGTTGTGGCACCGCGGGACCCCGGGCTGCAAGCAGCGCCGGACCCCGGGATAGTCGCCGGGCTGCTCATCGGCCCCGTTCCGGCGACCGCTACGCCTACGGTGGAAGCGACACCGGACAGCCGGGTTGAGCAGGTCCGGGAACTCCTGGCGGGAAGGCCGCTCGCCGATTATGCCGAGCTCATGGTGGCGACTGCGGACGAGTACGGGATCGACTGGCGGCTCATGCCCTCGATCGGCTTCCAGGAGTCCGGAGGGGGCCGAGTGTCGTGCGGGGGCAACGCATGGGGCTGGGCGAACTGCCGGGTGTCGTTCGCGAGCTTCGAAGAGGGCATCGAAATCGTGGCCCAGACGCTGGCGAAGTATCCGTACGCGGGGGAGGACATCGCGACGATCGCCTGCATCTGGCAGAGCGGGGGCGGTTGTCACACCTATTCGGCCGTGGAGTACGCCTACAAGATCGCATACTTCTACGAAATGCTCGGCGGCTCGTTCGCGCTCCCGGCGCGGCTGCCGAACCCGGACGAGGGGGTAATTGAGCCGGAGCCCGCGGAACCGGTGGACGGGACGACGCCAGTGCCAACGCCACCGGGAGG
>CAYPAZ010000087.1:0-8694 GCA_964408835.1 uncultured Anaerolineaceae bacterium | reverse complement strand
CTGGCATCTGCCGGCCGTGGCTCGTGGGGTCGTCGCGCTTCGCGAGCAGGTTGAGCATCGTCTCCCGCGCTGTCATCCCCAGTACCAGGCACATCCCAAGGTCCCGGTAGTACGGAGCGAGGAAATCGGTGCCGCGTTTCAGCGCCATCGCGGCCCCTACCTGGGCCGCCTCTTGCCCCGTGCCAACAATCGCGAACGGCGCCTTCCCCTGGCGGTTCAACACCATCGCCCGCTCGTTCAGCCTCCGCGTGAGGAGCATGTAGTAGTACATCTCCTCCAGTTCGTGCTCGCTCAGCAGGTAGTCGTCGATCGACTGCCGGGAACGTTCGCGGCGGGTCTTCGCAGAGGTCATGAGGACACCTCCACCGATGCAACAGCGCCGCTCTTCTGAGCGACGCCGTGGTTCTGAATGCCATGGGTTCCGGCCATCGGGTGGCCGTCCTGGGTCCGTGGCGCCCTGTGCGGTCGCCCGAGGTTCAATCTACCCTCCGGCCAGCGAGGCTCCGTCCGCCAGCCCGCAGTCGTCGCCTTCCAGTGACATCGCCACAGGCTGGGCTTCGACCTCCTCGGCGCCGTAGTCGATGAACACGGCGTCCGGCAACTCGAACACTGGCGGTTCGGAGGTAATCTGGACGTACGTCGTGTCGCTCGGCGGCCCCCCGCCACTCATGAACGTCACCGCCAGGACAGGCATCGCCGCAAACGGGAGCGGTATTGCTAGCGCCGAAAGAGCGAGGATGAATCGTGGCAAGGAACGGCCTCCCGACTGTATGCCATAGTACACCCCTCCCAATGGGAAAGATATGGGCAATGACAGTGCTGGGCGCAGTCTGGAGCGCACCTGTAAGCACAATGTGAACGGCCTGTTAACATGCCGGACAGAGAGTCCCGGAGGATGAGCCTGCCGCGGGTCATTGCTGTTATCGATGTCGGTTCCAACTCGGTCCGCTTGCTCGTCGCCCGCGAGCTATCCCCTTCTGCCTTCGAAGTCGTAGACGAGGCCCGTTTTGATGCCAGGCTCGCTGAGGGCCAGGAAGACGGCCTCCTGAGCCCCGAAGGCATGGAACGCGGCCTCCGTGCCCTCCGCATCACCAGCCAGGTCGCCCTCTCACACGGCCCTTCATCGGTTGTGGTCGCAGGCACCGAAGCGCTGCGCCGCGCCTCGAACTCCGCCGAGTTCGTTGAAGAGGCTTGTCGCCAGACTGGCCTCACCGTGAACGTCCTCACGGCACAGGCAGAAGCGTTCGCCAGTTTCCTCGGCGCCGTGAACAGCACCGCAATGACCGACGGATACCTCCTTGATATCGGCGGCGGCTCCCTCGAGCTGACCCAGGTCGAAGGACGGAGGTTCGCGGGGTTCCAGTCCGTGCCACTGGGCGCCATCTATGCCGTCGAGCGCTACCTCAAGAGCGACCCTCCCACCGCCAGGGAGGTCCGCACACTCCGGAAGGCCGTGCGCCAGTTGCTGACCATCGAGCCGACCGGGGGCACGATCGTCGGCGTTGGAGGCGCCATTCGGAACCTGGCACGTATCTCGCGCATTCGGCGCCGCTACCCCCTCCGCCGCCTCCACGAATATGTGATGCCCGCCCGCGAAGTGCGGCGTTGGGCGAGCAGCCTCGCGGCCCGCTCCGTGGAGCAGCGGCGGAAGGTTCCGGGCATCACCCCTGCCCGCGCCGATATCCTCCACGCACCCGCCATCGTTGTGGATGAAGTCCTCACCCAGGCCGGCGCCGTCGAACTTCACGTTACCGGTCAGGGTCTCCGCGAAGGGCTGGTGTGGCAGGAGCTCCGGGGGGAGGCCGCGGTCCTGGCTGATGTCCGCTCCGCGTCCATCGCCGGGCTTGCCAGTGCCAACGGCGTCAACGTGCTCAGCACCGAGCCCGTCGTTGTCGCCGCCGCCACGCTCTTCGATGCCACCGCGCCGCTCCACGGCTTCGGAGACTTCGAACGGGACTTGCTCCTTCATGCGGGCCGGCTCGCCGGCATCGGGATGCATGTCGACTACTACAACCGCGACCGCCATGCCGAGTACCTCGTCCACAGCGGCGACCTCCACGGGTTCAGCCACCGCGAAATCGTGCTCCTGGCCGCACTCGTCCGCTGGGCCGGCTCCGGCACGCCGGATCTCACCCCCTACCGGGACCTCACCAGAGGCGACGATGGCCGCCGGGCGCATGTACTCGCCTCGCTCCTTGGCACCGCCCGGGCAGTCCGGCGTCGCGTCCCCTCCCCCATCTTCGACCTGCAAGCCACCCTCAATGACGATGGGCTGCGCCTGCGGCTCCGCGCCTCAGGGCCCATCGACATCGAGATCTACGAGCTTGAGCGCCAGCAGAAGCGGCTCGAGTCTGTGCTGGAGCGGCCCGTGACGTTCGTCCGCGGCGCCTAGAGCCGGGGGCCGAGTCCTCGGAGCGCCGCCGGCTGGAGCAGCCACTCCAGCGTCCCGGCGCCCGGCTCCAGCCCTGCCGGAAAGCTGACAAGGGCAGCCGCCCCCTTCCGGAAGACGCTGGCGATTACCTGCGAGTCGCCAGCCAGCGCCCACGAAAGGGTCCCCGACATGTACGGTTCATGCCCCACGGCGATAACACGGGTGGCCCCGATCTCTGCGACATCCGCCGCGAGCCGCCCGTCGTCCCCGCAGGCCAGCGCATCGGTGACGTACAGCCGGCTCAGGCCGTAGGCGTCCAGGAGGATCTCCGCGGTCTCGCGGGCGCGGGTCAACGGGCTGCTGATGATTGCCTGAGCCTTGAACAGCTGCCGCAGTCCCAGCGATGCCTCCTCCATCCGCGCCCGGCCACGGTCGGTCAGGGGGCGCTCGGCGTCCGGGCCTTCCCAGGCTTCGCGGTCCCCGGCGATAGCGTGGCGGACGAGGCACAGCTCCATCGCATCAGCCCGTCCCTTCCGCAGGGGCTGTCTCGACCAGGCCCACGCCGATGACCTTCCATTGGCCCATCACCTGCTTCCAGGTCGTCGCGAGCGTGGCCGTGCCGACCGCCGAGCGAAAGGTGACGTTGAACACCGAGGCGTCTTCCGAGGCTGAAGGAGCATCGACGATCTCGTAGCCTTCGATGCTCGGCATGGATGTCGGTGCCAGCCCCCCGGCTTGCTGCCCCAGCTGCATCATCTGAGTCATGGCCTCGGGCGTCAGGTCGGCCATGACTTGCGCAAGGTTGCCGGTCATCACCGCCGCCGCGGTACGCTCTGCCGCCTCCCTCGCCGACCCCGGCTCCAACGATGTCATCGCCCTAGCGCTCTGCCAGGTCGGCGATCTGCCACTTGTCGCCCGTGTTCTCCCACTTGCTCCAGATAGTTCGGGAGTTGTCGCCGATGTAAGTAATCTCGACCTCGTTGTTGCCAAGGTCCTTGACCTCGTAGCTGGTCGCGGTGATCGGGTTCGCTGCAATCGCCATGACTTTGCTCATCGCCGCCGGCGTGAAATCGCCCATCAGCCCGGCCACGTTGCCAGAAACCACGTCCTGCGCATGTCGGTTTTGGGTCTCGGTAAGGTCGGCCATCGGGTCCCTCCTGAGGTTATGGTGCCCGCGAAGGATACCGGCGCGCCTTCCGGCTGGCTACTGGCTTCGCTCCCACACCGTCCGGTAGTTCTCCCCTCGGATCGCGTCCCGAAGGTCCGCTTCTTCGGCCGCCAGGAGTTCGTCGATGGCGCCGCGAATGGTCGAAGCCGCCTCCGGCGCGCCGAGGTGATCGAACCGCTCCGTCAGCAGGTCCATGATGCCCGTCTCCCGCAGCGTCCTGACCCGCTTCGGCCACGGCGCCAGCACGAGCGAGTCAGGCGCCGGGAACCCCGGCCGCAGCCGCCGCAGCTCCTGCATTCGCTCCTCGGCGTTCGCCACCATGGGCTGCAGCGTCGCGAACGGCCCCACTGTCCCATTCGACCGCGAGTCCAGCACCAGCGTCTTGCGGAGCATTGGGAAGTACAGGCAGAACACCTCCGACGAATCGATCACGCGCCGCAGCTCATCGAGGTCCAGCCCGAAATCGTCGTCCAGCACCTCAGGTCAGCCTCAGCCAGCGCCGCTTCCCAACCTGCACGACAGCGCCCGCCCGTGGCGCTGCGTCGTGGGTCGCCGGGCTGCCATCGAGCGAGACTGCGTTCTGGTCGAACAACCGCCGCGCCTCGCGCTTCGAAGGAGCCAACCCAGCTGCCACCACCACGTCGAGTAGCGTTTCGTGCCCATCGATGGCGAACAAGGGGATGTCGTCCGGCATCTCCCCCCGCTGCACCGTCCGCTCGAAGCCCTCCTCCGCCTCCCGCGCCGCCTGCTCGCCCCAGAACTCCGTCACGATCGTCCGCGCAAGCAGCTTCTTCGCCGCCATCGGCTCCCGCTCCACCATCCGCTCGACCTCGGGGAGCTTCCCCCGCTCCACGTTCGTCGCCAGCACGAAGAAGTCCATGATCGCGCTGTCCGGGATCGACATCGCCTTGCCGTACTGCGTCTCCCCCGGCTCGTCGACCCCGATGTAGTTCCCGCTTGACTTCGACATCCGCTCCCTGCCGTCGAGCCCCACGAGGATCGGCATCGTTACCGGCACATGCGGCCGCTGCCCGGCGTCCTCCTGGATCTTCCGCCCGGCCATCAGGTTGAACAGCTGCTCCGTCCCGCCCACCTGCACGTCGCACTCCAGCGCGAACGCGTCGTACCCCTGCATCAGCGCGTACAGGAACTCGTGCAGGTACACCGCCTCACCCACATCGAACCGCTGCCGGAAATTGTCCCGCCGCAACATCTCCGCCACCGTGAACTTCGACATCAGACTGATGACGTCCGGGAACTCCAGCTCCCCCAGCCACTCCGAGTTGTGCCGCAACTCCGTCTGCGAAGCGTCGAGCAACCTCGCCGCCTGCTCGAAGTACGTCCCCTCGTTCCGCTTGATGTCCTCGGGAGTGAGGAGCGGCCGGAGCTTGTTCTTGTCGCTCGGGTCTCCGATGAGCGCCGTGTAGTCCCCGATGAGGAAGATGGCGTGGTGCCCGAACTGCTGGAACTGTCGCAGCTTCCGCAACGGCACGGTGTGGCCAAGTGTCAGCGAAGTTCCTGTCGGGTCGATTCCCAGGTAGACCCGCAACGGGCGATCCTGCTCCAGCAGCGTCTTCAACTCGCCCTCGAACTGCCGCTTCAGGCCCGCATCCCCGTACTCCACGCCGCTCATGAGCACGGGAAGCTGCTCGTCGGCCGGCGCCATCACCCGTCGCATGGGTTCATCTCCCGCGCCCGCTGAACGTCCGCTCGGATCTGCGCCACCAGCGCCTCCACTCCGTCGAACTTCACTTCGTCCCGAATGCGATGCACCACCTCCACGTCCATCCGTTCCCCGTAGATGTCCCCCTCGAAGTCAAGCAGGTGGCTCTCGATCGAAATGTGGCCCTCGTCGAACGTCGGTCGCCGGCCGATGTTGGTTGCTCCTGTGAGGGTGCGCCCCGCCACGTGACAGCAGCTCGCATACACACCCAGCCCCGGCAGCGCCCGGTCCGCCGCCACCGAGATGTTCGCCGTCGGGAACCCGATCGTCCGGCCCCGCTCGAACCCGCGAACAATCGGCCCCGAGAGCGTGTAGTTCCGGCCCAGCAGCGCCGAGACCCGGTCCATGTCGCCCGCCGCCAGCGCATTCCTCACAGCGGTCGAGCTGTAACGCTCATGGTCATGCATCAGCGGCTCCACCTGGATGACCTCGAAGCCGAGCTCTCCCCCGAGCGCGCGCATCCGGTCGATGGTGTCGGCGGGCGCCCCGCGCCCGAAGCGCGCGTCCGGCCCCAGCACCAGCAATCGCATCCCCGCCAGTTCAAAGAACGCTCGAGCCAGGTCCTCCGCCGTGACCTCCGCCACGTCCGACGTGAACGTCAGCGGCACCACCCAATCCATCCCGGCTTTCAGCATCAGCTCCACCCGCTGCTCCAGCGAAGTGAGGTAGCTCGGCTGCACTTCCGGCCGCAACACCGTCAGTGGGTGCGGGTGCAGCGTCACCACCCCAGGAGCTAGCCCCCGCGTCCCGGCTTCGTCGCGAAGGCGCCCGAGCAGGTGCTGATGCCCGAGGTGGACGCCATCCAGTACGCCGATGGTCAGCGCGGTATCTCTCCCGGGGGCGCCGGAGCGAAGCTGGGCAGCGGTGATAGCGGGGATCGGCATGGTAAAGCGAGTCGGATTGGTCGCCCCCAGCGTATCAGCGAGCCGGGAGTGGTGCATCGAGGCGGCCAACGGGCTGTTGACCCCCGGACCCGCCGCCCCCGCTGGCGCCTTCCGCCCAACAGTCTTACCTTTGCGTGAAGGTTCATGGCACACGGCGGAGGGACTCGCAACACAGGCTTACGCCAGGCGGTGCGCGCATTGCGCCACCGCAACTACCGCTACCTCTGGTTCGGACAGACCGGCCACGCCGCCTCCCTCTGGATGGACCAGGTCGCCCGCGCCGTCCTCGTCCTTCAGCTCACCGACTCCGCCTTTATCCTCGCCCTCGTCATCGCCACCCGCCTGATCCCCATCCTCCTCTTCGGCCTCCTCGCCGGCGCCATCGCCGACCGCGGCGACAAGAAGAAGCTCTTGATGACCACCCAGCTGGTCTCGATGTCCATGCATCTCGTCCTCGCCGTGCTCGTCCTCAGCGGCTACATCGAACTCTGGCACGTCTTCGTCACCGCCTTCGTCGCAGGCACCGGCATGGCCTTCAACCAGCCGGTCCGCCAGTCCCTGATCCCCGCTGTCGTCCCCAGGGAAGACCTCGTCAACGCCATCGCCCTCAACCAGGCCGCCCTCAGCTTCATGCGCATCGGCGGCGCCAGCGCGGCGGGCCTCCTCCTCATCCCCTTCGATGTCGGCGAGGTCTACCTCGTCAACGTCGCCATCTACGCCCTCGTCATTCTCTCCACCACGCAGCTCCGGCTCCCCGCACGGCCGCCCCGCAAGAACCCCAACCAGTCCCTCTTCGGCGACCTCGCCGAAGGCTTCCGCTACGTCCGTGCGAACTCCGTCCTCGGCACCGTCACCCTCCTCGCCCTTATCCTGTTCATCCTCGGCTTCCCCTACCAGCAGGTCTTCGTCCCCCTCCTCGCCACACGCGTGCTCGACATCGGCGATTCTGGCGTCGGGTACCTCGCCGGCGCGACCGGCCTCGGCGCCTTCCTCGGCTCGATGTTCGTCGCCTGGCGCTCCGATGTCGCCCGCCCCGGCGTCCAGATGATCGTCAACATGCTCATCTTCGGCGCCGCGCTCGTCCTCATCTCCGTCCAGGAGTTCCTGGTCGTCACCGCGGTGCTGCTCGCGCTTTGCGGCGCCATGGTAGTCACCTTCATGGCGTTCACGAACACCATCCTCCTCGAGAACTCCTCCCCCGATATGCACGGAAGGGTCATGTCCCTCCTCAGCCTCGACCGCGGCCTCATTCCCGTCGGCGCCATCGTCGCCGGGCTCACCGTCTCCGCATTCGGGGTCCAGCCTGCCCTCTTTCTCCAGGGCGCCGCCGTCATGGCCATCAGCGCCCTCGTCCTCGTCTTCGCCGGCAAACGCCTCGCCACCATCCGCCGCCACGCCCCCGAACCCGTGGTCGCCGAGCTCACCGGCCCCGAGGTCGCCTCCCCTGCTCGCTAGTCCCCCGAGTGGCCCGCTACGCCCACCCCCAACTGGCCCTACGCCCCGGAGAGCTCCCCCCTGAATCTGACATCTGACTTCTGAAATCTGAGTTCCCTTCATGACTCCCGACCTCATCCAGCAACGACTCTCCGGCTTCTTCCCTGACCTCCTCGGCATCCGCCTCACCGCCACCGAACTCGACCGCGTCACCGCCGAAATGTCCGTCCGCGACGACCTCTGCACCGTCCCCGGCATCCTCCACGGCGGAGCGATCATGGCCCTCGCCGATACCCTCGGCGCCGTCGCCACCGTCCTCAACATCCCCCCGGATGCCCGCACCACCACCATCGAATCGAAGACCAACTTCTTCGCCCCCGGGAAGGCCGGGACCACCATCACCGCCGAGTGCCTCCCCCTCCACCGCGGCCGCCGCACCATGACCTGGCAGACAACCGTCCGCTCCCCCGAAGGCAAGCTCCTCGCCCAGATCACCCAGACCCAGTTCGTCGATCCCTCGTAACCGCTCGCCGGGCCTCACGGTATCAGGCGGTATAACGCCCCATATGCTTCTGCGTCACCGGGCCCATACGTCAGTACCCACACGCCGCCGTTGCCATCCGGGATAAGCTGTTGAAGAGCCGGATCGATTGCCCGTCCCGGAGGCGCTGGGCCGAGGCCCCCCGGGTTACTTGAAAGGCTTAGCCCTTCGCCCATGACCATCGGGAACAAGTCTTCATGTATCTCGCCCGTCGCGATGTCGACCCGTACCACATACACCTCGCCGAATCCGTAGCGCCAGAGCCATAATATGGTTCCCTCGGTTGAGAGTCCCCGCGGCGCCCCCAGCATCCCGAACTGGCCGGGCAGTGCTTCTGTCAAGAGTGTGGCCCCCGCACGCCTCAGGGCACCCGCACGTGTGGCCATCACCACCCCCTCCCCCTGCGCAGTCATCTGGAAAGCCTCCGCATCCTCCACCAGCGTCACCTCGCCAGTTGCGGAAACGAACGCCGCCAGCCAGCGGTACTCTCCACTCTCTCCCGGGATGAGTCCGTTTACTGCAACGCTACCATCCTCGAGTCCAACCACGGTCGAGAAGGCGTAGAGCACGAGC
>CAYPAZ010000086.1:4301-8718 GCA_964408835.1 uncultured Anaerolineaceae bacterium | reverse complement strand
CCAAGTAGGGCCCCGCCCGCTAACACCGGCGGCCGGGGCCTATCCTCCTCCCCGTAACCCGTAACCCGTAACCCGCCCTACCCCGCCGCAGCCCTCCCCAACGACACCACCTCGATGTCCCCCCACTGGTCCGGCTGTGTCGCATCGCACTCCCCGGACTTCAACAACTCCAGGATCGCCATGAAACTCATGATGACCTCGATCCGCGTCTCACACTCAGAGATCGCCGCCCGGAACGAAAACCGCCCCGCCCGCCGCAACCGCTCCCGGAAGTCCGTCACTCGCTGGGCCAGCGTCACTGCCTCCCGGACAATCGCCGCCTTCAGTGGCTCCACCGGCGTCCGCGCCAGCACTTCCACCATCAATGTGTACAGCGCCTCGACCGTGACGTTGTCGAGACCCGTCCCCGGCGGCAGTGGCGGAGCCGGCGCCAGCCGCGGGAAGAGCCGGTACCCGGCCTCCTGCCGGTCGTTCAACATCTCGGCAACTTCCTTGAACCGCCGATACTCCAGCAGCATGTCGACCAGTTCCTGGCCGACTTCATCGTCCTCGAGTGCCTCCGGCCCGTCCTCCGGCGCGCGAGGCAGCAACGCCCGCGACTTCAGGTACATCAGTTTCGCGCCGATAGCCACGAACTCCGCCAGCGCGTGCGGCTCGAACCGCTCGCCATCGTGGATCGCCGAAAGGTACTGGTCGGTGACAGCAACGAGCGAGACGGCCGTGATATCCAGGTCGTCTCGCTCGATGAGGTGAAGAAGGAGGTCGAGGGGCCCCTCGAAAACGGGTAGCCGGACTTCGTGCATAGCTCCCGACGGTCCGGCGGCCCCCCGCGGTGCCCGTGCCGTCACTACTTGCCGTGCCTCGTGTTCATCGCGCCACCACAGGAGTCCCACCGGCCGGGAGCGCCCGCTCGACGGCGGCGGCGATGCGCGAGACTGACCGCATCATCCGTTCGAACCCCTCAAAGGTCAACGACTGCGCGCCATCGCTCAGTGCGTGCTCGGGGCTCGGATGGACCTCGATCATCAAGCCGTCCGCTCCCGCGGCAACCCCCGCCAGCGCGATCGGCTCGACCATCTGATACTTGCCCGTCCCGTGGCTGGGGTCGGCGATGATCGGCAGGTGGCTGAGCTCCTTCACAAGCGGGATGGCGTTGATATCGAAGGTGTTCCGGTAGGCCGTCTCGAACGTCCGGATGCCCCGCTCGCAAAGGATCACGTTGGGGTTCCCCTGCGCCATGATGTACTCCGCCGCAAGCAGCCACTCCTCGATCTGGCCACTGAGCCCGCGCTTGAGCATCACAGGCTTGTTCGCCCGCCCCACCTCATCGAGCAGGATGAAGTTCTGCATATTCCGGGCGCCGATCTGGATGATGTCGGCGTGCTCCGCCACAGCATCGATATCGCGCACACTCATGAGTTCCGTGATCACAGGCATCCCTGTGACGGAACGGGCGGTCGCGAGGTGGCGCAGCCCGTCCTCGCCGAGCCCACGGAACGCGTAGGGCGAACTGCGAGGCTTGAACGCCCCGCCCCGGAGGATGTTCGCGCCCGCCGCCTTCACGGCGATGGCGGTCTCCACGATGTGCTCCTCGTTTTCGATGGAACACGGCCCGGCCATCACTGCCAGCTCGTTCCCTCCGACCGACACGCCGTGGCCAACATCGATCACCGTGTCCGGCGGGTGAAAGTCGCGGCTGACGAGCTTGTAGGGCTTGGTGACCCGGTGCACCGACTCCACGTGGGCCATGGTTTCGAACATGTCCTGGAGCTCGGGTGCATCCGGACCAATTACGCCGATGATCGAGCGCTCAGTCCCGGTAGAGATGTGTGCCGTCCGCCCGGTCTCTTCGATCCGGGCGATGATATGGTCGATGTCTTCCTGGGTTGCCTCGGGTGAGACGACGATGATCATGGGGTCTCCTCCGCTAGCGAGCGGTTGAATGGGTACTTGTGCCAAGGTCGGGGCGCAACGCTCGCGCCCCGCGGATATAGGCATGGTGGACGTCATGTGGACTCTTTTCCGTGTTCACATGGAGGAGGATCCGGAGGCACAACGGCAGGCTCCCGGGGACGCCCATCTCGTGGCCGCAGATCAGTGGGACGAATGTCCAACCCATCTGGCGTGCGGCGACCGCCGGGAACTCCGCGGTGAGATCGGGTGTGGTCGTGAATATCGCCGAAGCCACGTCCTCGGGGTCGAGGTCGTTCGCTTCGATCATGACCTCCAGCAGCTCACGCGCTGCCGCCACGATCTCTTCCTTGGTGTTGCTGGTTACGGTCGTTGCGCCGCGGATGCCACGGACAGGCATATCGCGCTGGTCCTCCTCCAGGGGTTCGTTGTGGTTGCCTGGGTTAGCAGGGGGATCGCCCGGGATCAGGCGATGGGCGTGAACGCCCCGGTCGGCCGGCTCACCGTGTATGCGCGGCCCACGCGGGGCTGCAGCCACGCCCAAAGGCTGGCTTCCACCACGCGGAGGGCCGGGTTACACCTCGTGCCGGGTCCGACCGGTAACATCCTCGACGAACTCCCTGACGCAATCTGCGCGACTTCTGTCGCCTGCGGCGTCAATGACGGCGATTATAGCACTCCCGATCACAGCGGCATCTGCGATGCGTCCCACAGCTTCCACATGCTCCCGCCGCGATATCCCGAACCCCACTCCCAGCGGCAGGCTGGTGTGCTTGCGGACCCTCGCGATGAACTCCGCAAGGTCAGGAGGCAGCTCCGAACGCTGCCCCGTTGTTCCGGTCACGCTCACGCAGTACAGCCAGCTGTCGCCGGCGCCGGCCAGCAACTCCATTCGTTCCTCGCCGGTCGTGGGGGTGACGAGCGGGATAAAGCTGAGCCCGCTGCGCCGCAGCCCCGCAATGAACTCGCCCCCTTCTTCGGGCGTCAGGTCCACGACGATGAAGCCATCGACGCCGGCGGCGGCCGCATCGGCGGCCACCCGCTCCACCCCGTACGCGAGGATCGGGTTGAAGTAGCCCATCAGCGCCACCGGGATGGTCAGCCCTCTGCTCCGCGCTTCGGCCACCATGCCCAGCACTTCCGCGAACGTCACGCCGTTCTCCACTGCCACCTGGTTCGCATGCTGGACAGTTGCACCGTCAGCCAGGGGGTCCGTGAACGGAACGCCCAGCTCGATGCCGTCCGAGCCGCCGGCTTCCATCGCCAGCAGGATTGGCACGGTGTCCTCCCGCGTCGGGAACCCGGCGGTGACGTATGGCAAGAACGCCGGCCGCCCCTCCTCCCGGGCGCGTGCGAAGGCCTCATGGAAGCGGTTCGTCATCGCGTCACCCCGTAGCCGCCAGCAGGATGAAGCTGGTCGCGTTGAACATGAAGTGTGCGGCGATGCTGTCCCACAGCCGCCCCCGGCGCCAGTACAGCCACGCAAACGCCACGGCGATCCCGAAGAACGGGATCACACTCCCGGGGTCGAGGTGGGCGAGTGTGAACAACACGCCCGACACGCCGGCTGCCACGAAGAACCCGTACTTCGAGAACCCGCTGAACACCAGCCCCCGGAAGAACGCCTCCTCCGCGATTGGCGCGGTTCCACAGGCGAGGATCCCGGCGAGCAGCAGCGCCTGCCCGTCGCGGGTGACCGCATCCGGCACCGTGCTTTCGGGCTTCAGGAAGCCGATGTCCACCATCTCCGCCAGCACGCTATAGCCGATGACCCCGGCGTACGCGGCGATAGTTACAACCGCCGGCAGCCAGAGGTCACTGAAGCTGTAGTTGTCCAGCCGGAACGTCGCAGCGAGCTTCCCCGGCGTCTGCCGGGTCACCGCCAGGACGATGCCGAGCATCGCCAGGTGGTAGAACAGCGTGGTGATGAACCCCAGCTTGATCGCGCCGGTATCCGCGAAGAGTTCGGGCGGCGAAGGGAGTGGCTGCCCGCGCCGCGCGGCGTCGAGCCGCTCTCCGGCGTAGCTCACCACCTCGCTGGCCTTCACAAACGGTCCTCCAACGTCGCTGACCCGGAAGTCGCGGTCGAAGATCACCAGCAGAGCCACGAAGACGCTGGTCGTGACCACGAACGCTGCGAAGCCCAGAGCTATGCCGAAAAATGTCTCCTTCGGCCCCCACGAGTACGGCCCCCCATGCTGTGGCGGTGCCGCCTCGGCGGCTGCCATCAGAGCGTGACCCCAAGCGCTGCGGCGACCGTGTGCATGTCTTTGTCTCCGCGCCCGCTCAACCCGATCAGCACGTCCTGCTCGGGCGGCAGTCCCGCGGCCACGTCCCGCGCGTGGTAAATCGCGTGGGAGGGTTCGAGTGCAGGGATGATTCCCTCGGCCCGCGTCAACGCCTGGAACCCCTCCAACGCCTGCGTGTCATCGACTGCGACGTACTCCGCGCGCTCCGTGGTCTTAAGCCACGAGTGCTCCGGTCCAACGCCCGGGTAGTCCAGTCC
>CAYPAZ010000086.1:0-4291 GCA_964408835.1 uncultured Anaerolineaceae bacterium | reverse complement strand
TATGTCCGCGTCCCGTGGAGCACGCCGGGGCGCCCCGCCACCAGCGTGGCCGAATGCTTGCCCGTCTTCACCCCCTCGCCCGCCGCCTCGACCCCGATCAACCGCACGGGGTCTTCAATGAACGGGTGGAACAGCCCGATCGCGTTGCTTCCCCCTCCCACACACGCGATAGCCACGTCCGGCAGCTTGCCCGCCTGTTCGAGCATCTGTGCCCGCGCCTCGTTGCCGATCACCGACTGGAAGTCCCTCACCATCGTCGGGAACGGGTGCGCCCCGATCGCCGACCCGATGATGTAGTGCGTCGTCCGTACGTTCGTCACCCAGTCGCGCATTGCTTCGTTGATCGCATCCTTGAGGGTCCGGCTCCCGGTGTCGACCGGCACCACCGTGGCACCCAGCATCTTCATCCGGAACACGTTGAGCGACTGCCGCCGGATGTCCTCCGTCCCCATGTAGACCGCGCACTCGAGATCCAGCATCGCGCAGACTGTGGCTGTCGCGACACCATGCTGGCCGGCGCCGGTCTCTGCGATGATGCGCGGCTTTCCGAGCCGCTTCGCCAGCAGCGCTTGCCCGAGGGCGTTGTTGATCTTGTGCGCGCCGGTGTGCGCCAGGTCTTCGCGCTTCAGCCAGATTCGGGCGCCGCCGCATTCGCGGGTCAGCCGCTCGGCGAAGTAGAGCGGTGTCGGCCTGCCGACATAATGCCGGTGCAGATACGCCAGTTCCTCGCCGAACGCCGGGTCATCCCGGGCAGCGAGGTATGCCTCCTCGAGCTCTTCATGCGCCGCGACCAGCGATTCCGGGATGAACCGCCCGCCGAATTCGCCGAACCTTGGTGAGAGGGTGCTATGCGCCGCCAACGGGGGCTCCCTTCGCCGCGCGGATGAACGCACGGATCTTCTCTACGTCCTTCTTACCATTGGTCTCCACTCCACTCGATACGTCCACCGCCCACGGCTGCACTTGCTCCACCGCTGCCGCCACGTTCTCCGGCGTCAGCCCGCCCGCGAGCACCACCGGGTACGTCCGTGCTATCTCCGCCGCGACCGCCCAGTCGAACGTCTCGCCCGTGCCCCCTTTCGCCGCCCCCGACTTCTTGTCCAGCATCAGCACTGCCGCCCGCCCGGGCTCGATTCGCTCCAGGATGTCGTCGGCCGTCTCGTCCCCCACGTGGACCACCTTCAGAGCGGGGCGTTCGGCCCCGGCCGCGAACTCCCACGACTCGCCCCCCGAGACCTGTACCAGGTCCAGCTTCGCCGCTTCGGCGATGTCGTTCACCTCGGCCAGTTCCATCCCCGCAAACACCCCGACGATCAGCGGCCTTGCCCGGAACAGTGAGTCCTCGATCGCGTCCGCCCATGCCCCGAACCAGGAGGCGCCCCGCACTTCGCCCGGTTGCGGCCCTTCGAAAGTGGCCGGCGCAGTTCGCTTCCGATGTTCGTAGAGCGCCTCAACCACGTCGTGGCACTCCTGGGGCGTGACCCTCCGCGATGACTCCGCGAACATCAGCCCGATGAAGTCGGCGCCCGCCTTCGCCGCTTCCACGGCGGTCTCAGGGTCCCGCAGCCCGCAGATCTTCACGAGCGTCATTGGCCGCCTCGCAGCTCGCGGATGAGCGTCGCGGGGTCGGGCGCGCGCATCAGCGCCTCTCCGACGAGCACCGCCTTCGCCCCCACCGCCTCGAAGCGCTCGACATCCGCCCGCCCATTGATCCCGCTCAGGGCCGCCAGCAATGTCCCCGCCGGCACCATCGCCGCCAGCCGGTCGGTCGTCCCCAGGTCCACCGAGAAGTCCCGAAGGTCCCGGTTGTTCACGCCGATCACCTTTGCCTCCGCCGCCATCGCCCGCTCCATCTCCCCGGCGTTGTTCACCTCCACCAGCGGCTCCATCCCCAGCCCGCGCGACAGTTCCATGAACCCCTGGAGTTCGCCGTCCGTCAGGCTGGCAACAATCAGGAGCACCGAGTCCGCCCCCGCCGCCCGCGCCTCCACCACCTGGTACTCGTCCACGATGAAGTCCTTCCGCAGGAGCGCCGGCCGCGACGGCAGCCCTTCGACCGCCTCGCGGGCGCGGGATAGGTCCTCCAGCGAGCCCTTGAACCACGTCGGCTCCGTCAGGATGGAAACCGCGGCAGCCCCCGCCTTCGCATACCGCAACGCCTGCTCGGCCGCGTCGACTCCGGGAGCGATGTCGCCCTTGCTCGGCGATGCCCGCTTTACTTCCGCAATCACCGCAATCGGCGCCGCCATCAGAAGCCGCTCTCGGAAGTCGATCGAAGCTGGTGCTGAGCGAACCCGCTCCCGGAGTTCCGCGAACGGCATGCCACGCTTCGCCTCCCGCACATCCTCCCTGCGCCGCGCGACGATCGTGTCCAGGATGGTCGTCCCCGCCCGCGTCATCCGGCCACCTCGTTCGAGAGCGAGATGTACTGTTCCAGGACCTCCCGTGCCCTGCCCGAGTCGATTCCTTCGGCTGCCCGTTCCACCCCTGCGGGAAGCTCGTCAACCAAACCGGCAACGTAGAGCGCCGCCGCGCTGTTCATCAGCGTGAAGTCCCTCACAGGCCCTTCAACGCCTCCAAGCACCGCCCGCAGCATCTCCGCGTTCATGACCGCGTCCCCGCCCAACACCGATGCCAGCGGGTGGGCCGGCAGCCCGAAATCCGGCGCCGAGAACTCGCGCTCGCCCACCACGCCGCCGCTCACTTCCCAGGCCCTCGTTATCCCGGCCGGGCTGATCTCATCCAGCCCGTCGCCCGAGTGCACGACCAGGGCCCGCGCTAGCCCGCGCAACGCCAGCGTCTCCGCCACGATCGGTCCCAGGCCCGCCGACCCCACGCCGACCAGCTGGCGGGTGGGGCGAGCCGGGTTGCTCAGTGGCCCAAGGACGTTGAACAGCGTCCGTACGCCCAACTCGCGCCTCGGCCCGCCCACGTGCCGCATCGCAGGGTGGAACCGCTGCGCGAACAGGAAGCAGAAGCCACACCGGTCGATCACCTCCGCCGCCTGCGCCCCGCTGAGGTCGAGCTTCGCCCCCAGCGCTTCGAGCAGGTCCGCGCTCCCGCACTTCGATGACGCGGCGCGGTTGCCATGCTTCGCCACCCTCACCCCGGCCGCCGCGCACACGATCCCTGCGGCGGTCGAGACGTTGAACGTGTCGGCCCCGTCGCCGCCAGTCCCACAAACGTCCAGCACATCCGCCGCTGGTACAGTCTCCGCATGCCGGAACATCACCTCGAGGCAGGCCGCTACCACCTCCGGTGTTTCGCCGGCCACGCGAAGGGCCCCCAGGAACGCGCCGATCTGCGCCTGGGTCGCCTCGCCCGTCATGATCACCTCAAGCGCGGCCGCGGCGGTCGAACCGTCCAGCGACCTCCTGTCGGTGAGCTGCTGGATCGCATCCTGCACCGCGGTCATCGCCCACCCCCGGGTCTGGCTTGTACTGCGGTCACCATCGCCCGCCCTCCATCGCGAGGAAATTCCTCAAGAGCTCCTTCCCGTATTGAGTGGCGATGGACTCAGGGTGGAACTGGACCCCTTCCACCTTCAGCTCCTTGTGCCGAACCCCCATGATGACACCGCTTTCGGCCCGGGCGGTCACCTCCAGCGCCTCAGGTAGCGTCGGCTGCGTGCCCGCAAGCGAGTGGTAGCGCACCGCCTCGAAGTCCTCCGGAATCCCTTCGAACACGCCCTTCCCGTCGTGGGAGATGACCGAGGTCTTGCCGTGCTTGATCTCGCCCGCCCCCGCAACGTCGCCTCCGAAGACGTCGTACACGCACTGGTGCCCCAGGCAGACGCCCAGTACCGGAACCTTCCCGGCGAACTCACGGATGACATCACGCGAGATCCCTGCATCGTCCGGGTTCCCTGGCCCGGGCGAGATCACAACGTGGTCCGGCGCGATCTGTCGGCACTCGTCGATAGTCACCTCGTCGTTGCGGCGCACAACCACATCGGCGCCCATCTCAGCAAGGTACTGGTAGAGGTTGTAGGTGAAACTGTCATAGTTGTCGATGAGTAGAGTAGTCACTGGTCGATGCCCTCCTCCGCGGCAAGGTCGTCGCTGATGAGCTCGAGCGTCGCTGCCAGTTCGTCAGGTGTGTAACCGTACCCGCGCCGGTCCAGCCGGAACTTCTGCTGCAGATAGGCCGGGTCGAACGCCGCATCCGAGCGCAGGTCCAATGGATACGCGCTCCCCGGTTCGCCCATGAGTACCACGAGGAAGTAGCCATCTCCCGCCGAGCGAGTGAACGAAGCTGTCTCGTCAAGCAGCGGTACGAGCACAAGCTCGAC
>CAYPAZ010000085.1:0-8817 GCA_964408835.1 uncultured Anaerolineaceae bacterium | reverse complement strand
CAAGGCGGTGAGCCATGAAGAGGAGGGGCCTCACGCCATGCTCGGAGCGGAGATGGCCGGGGAGAGCCGCGAACACGCTCGCCAGCGAGCCCGAGCACTCTGGGAGACGTTCGGCCTGGCCGGGTTCGAACGCGCCTGGCCAACTCAGCTCAGTGGCGGCATGCGCCAGCGCGTCGCGCTGCTCCGGACGTTCCTCATGCCCCAGGAAGTCCTGCTGCTCGACGAACCGCTCGGTGCGCTCGACGCGATCACGCGGCGCGGGATGCATGCCTGGCTGCAGGAGGTCTGGCGGGCCGACCGGCGGACCACGCTCATGGTCACCCACGACGTTGACGAGGCTCTAGTGCTCTCCGACCGCGTTTACGTCATGTCGCCTCGGCCGGGACGAATCGTGGCGGAGGTGCCTATCCCCCTGCTGCGGCCGCGATTTCCGGCAATGGTGACAACGCCGCAGTTCGTCACTTTGAAGGCGACGGTGCTGGAGGCGCTGGACCAGTCCGCCTGAGCGGGCTCGGCTCGGACCAACCCGGCGTGGGGTGTAGGCTCCGGGGCATGCCTATTGATGTGGAACGCGAAGGGCGCGTCTGCGTGGTCCGGCTGAACCGACCAGAAGCGATGAACAGCATCGACCCCGAGATGTTCGAGCAGCTGGACGCGGCGTGGGAGGAGTTCGAGGGCGACGACCACCTGGCCGTGGCCGTGCTCACCGGAGCGGGCGAGCGGGCGTTCTGCGCGGGGCGAGATCTTGTGAAGAGCGCTGCCGACCCGGCCAACGACTGGAGCCAGCCCCCGGGCAGCGACCGCCGGCGCGACTTCGCGCCCGAGCGGGTGACGAAGCCCGTCATCGCTGCTGTCAATGGCCACTGCCTCGCGGCGGGGCTTGCCCTCGCGCTCGCCTGCGATATCCGCGTGGCGAGCACGAACGCGACCTTCGGGACCATGGCGGCACGCCGCGGAATCGTAGCAGGCGGGGGCCAGACCCAGCGCCTGGCGCGCTACATCCCCTTCGGCAAAGCGATGGAACTGATCCTGACCGGGGAGCGCATCGACGCCGCGGAGGCGCACCGGTCCGGGCTGGTGAACTCCGTGGTGGAGCTCCCGGAGTTGATGCCGACCGCGATGGCGATCGCGGCGCGGATCGCCGCCAACGCCCCGCTGGCCGTGCGGGCCATGAAGCGGGCAGCGTATGAGGGTGGGCTCGAGATGCCACTGAAAGAGGGGTTGCGGCTTGAGGGCCGGCTCTACGCGGAAATCATGCAGACGGACGACGCAGCGGAGGGCCAGCGGGCGTTCGCGGAGAAGCGCGAGCCGGAGTTCCGGGGACGGTGAGCCCCACCGGGCACCCCGCCCGAACCGGAGACACGGAGAAGCGGCGAGGCAGAGCACGGCAGAGGGTGTGTCGGCGGGGGATGCGATAGGCTAACGGCATGGGCGCGCTTGCCTTCTGGAAGGCTGTCGTGGAGGACCGGTCGAACTTCCTGGAGCGTGTGATCGGGCTTTTGGAAGAGAACCAGGTGAGCTATTGCGTGATCGGCGGGGTGGCCGTGAACGCGTACGCGGAGCCGGTTGTGACCCAGGACCTGGATATCGTGGTCGCAGTGGAGGACCTGGCGCGGGCGCGGGAGTTGGTGGAGGCGGAGTTCCGGGTGAGGGAACTCGAGCACCGTCTGAACGTCTACGACCCCGACTCAAAGCTGCAGGTGCAGATCCAGCTCGAGGAGGGTGTCGGGGAGATCGTGAGCCGGGCAGAGCGCCGTGACGTGATGGGGCTCGACCTGCCCGTGGCGAGCGGCGCCGACCTCATGAAGCTGAAGGTGGCGGCGGCGATGGAGCCCAAACGGCGGCCGAGCAAGCGGCAGAAGGACCTTGCGGACATTTCCCGCCTGCGGGAAGCCCTCCCTGAGCTGGAGGAGCTGATTCCGGAAGAACTGCGGGGGCGGCTGTTCGAATGAACGGGCCGCTCGAAGGGATACGCGTGCTGGACTTCACCTGGGCGCTGGCGGGACCCTTCGCCACGATGCAGCTGGCGGACCTTGGCGCGGAAGTGGTGAAGGTGGAGTACCCCGGCCTGGACGACGAGAAGCAGCGGGGCTTCGGTCCGTACTACGAAGGGATCTCCACGTTCTTCTTCAGTCCGAACCGCGGGAAGAAGGGCATCGCCATCGACCTGAAGCCTCCCGAGGGGCGGGCACTCGTGAAGAGGCTTGCCGCGGAAGCGGACGTGGTCGCCGAAAACTTCCGGCCCGGCACAATGGACCGGCTCGGCCTGGGCTACGAAGGCCTGAGCCAGGTCAACCCCGGGCTCGTCTACGCAGCCCTGAGCGGCTACGGCCAGACCGGCCCCTACAGCCAGAAGCCCTGCGTCGACGCGGTCGCCCAGGCCATGGGCGGCACGATGAGCCTGAACGGCGAGACCGATGGCCCTCCCATGCGCGTCGGAGTCAGCATCGGAGACATGGTCGGAGGGCTGTACCTCGCGCTCGGCGTGCTCGCTGCACTGCGCGCCCGGGACGCCACGGGCGAGGGGCAGTTCCTCGACGTTGCGCTCATGGAGGCGCAAATGGCCCTCTGCGAAAACGCCATCGTCCGGCGATCCGCGTTCGGCGAGCAGCCCACGCGACAGGGCAGCCGCCACGCGCTCCTTGCGCCGTTCGGCCCGTTCGAAACCGCTGATGGCTGGGTAGTGCTCGCGAACGTCAAGGACTGGGAGCTGTTCTGCGGGCTGCTTGATCGCGATGACCTGGCGGTGGACGACCGGTTCACCTCGAACCGCTCGCGGCTCGAGAACCACGATGCACTTGAGGCGGAACTCAATGCGGCGATGAAGGGACGGACCACCGCCGAGTGGTTCGACATCATCGAGCCGGCGAACGTGTGCTCAATCGGCAAAGTGAACACAATCGAGGACCTGTTCCACGACCCGCATGTCGAGGCGCGCGGTTCGCTCGTGGACCTGCCACTGCCTTACGGTCTGCCCGGCAAGCTGACGCTGCCGAATTCGCCCTTGCGCCTCTCCCGGACGCCGGCGCAGGTAGGCAAGCCGATGCCCGGCTACGGCGAAGATACGGACGTTGTCCTGGGTGAGTGGCTGGGAATGGGGACGGAAGAGGTGGCCGCGCTGCGCGATGCCGGGGTGGTCAGGTAGCGGCCTGCTCCCGGGCAGCCAGCGTGGCCTGCCGAAGCATGTTGGAGTAGAGCCCGGCGGTGATCCCGCCATCCGGGTAGACGGTGGTCCCGTTCATGAACCGGGCCTCGTCGCTTGCGAGGAACGCAGCCACCGCCGCCACGTCCTCCGGCTCGCCAATGAAGCCCACGGGGGTGCGATCCGCCAGGTAGTTCTCGAAGAGTGGGTTCTCCTTGAGCCGGGCGGTCATGTTGGTGTGGATGAAGCCCGGGCCGATGGCGTTGCAGGTGAGCCCGTGGGGCCCGACCGCGATACCGAATGACTTCACCAGCTGCTTCACACCGCCCTTTGACGCTGTGTAGGCCGGGCTCCCGGCGGAGCCCCATTCCGCCATGATGCTGGCGATCGCGATCAGCCGGCCCTTGATGCCTCTCTCGATCATGTGATTGGCGGCGACCTGCAGCGTGAAAAACACACCCTTGAGGTTCGTGTCTATCGTTCGATCCCACTGTTCCTCGGTCATCGTCAGGCAGTCCGTCTCGCTCTCGGCCACGCCGGCGTTGGCGACGGCGATATCGACGCGGCCGAACCGCTCGAGCGTGGCAGCGAAGAGCCGGTCGATATCCTCCTTGCGGGTGACGTTGCACTCCAGGGACAGGGCCTGGCGTTCCTGCTGCCGGACCAGGCGCTCGGTTTCGGCCATCCCGGCCTCATCGAGGTCGGCGATGACAAGATCGGCGCCATCCTGGGCGAAACGGACGGCCATGGCGCGGCCGTTGCCAGAGCCGCCACCCGTGACCACCGCGACCTTGCCTTCGAGGTTGGGCATGGGCGGCATTGTAGGTGCTCGGCGCGTGGGCGTCAGCGCTGGGCCGCTGGTCGCGATCTGGTTAAAGACGCAACCAAACTGACACGCGATTGCTCCGACGATGGGAACCCGGCACGTCGACTCTGTAACTGCGAGGTCTGCACAGCAGGGAGTTGCGATGAACGTCAAACCGGGTTCCGGGCGGGTGGCCCGTATCTTCCGCCGTGTTTCGAACACGGACGGTCAGGCGCTGGTGCTACTTGCCGGGGGGCTCGTGATCTTCCTCGGCTTCGTAGCCATGAGCATCGATGTTGGGCGCTACGTTTGGGCCCGGACGCAGATGCAAGCTGCGGTTGATGCGGCGGCGCTGGCCGCGGCGCAATCCATGCCCAACAAGGTCGATGCAGAACAGAAGGCGACCGAGTACTGGAACGACAACGCGAGCTTCATCCTCGCCCAGGGCACGAACGTGCAGTTCACGGTTGACTTTCCGGCACAATCGAACAAGGGGATCGTGGTGCGCGGCGACGCAGACGTGCCGACGTGGTTCGCCAAGTTCTTCGGCGTGAGCAAGTGGCACGTCTGGGCGGAAGGGGAAGCCGAGAGCCAGGTGCTGGACATCTCTATCGTGCTCGATATCTCCGGGTCCATGTGCTACGAGAGCTACCCGGATTACGAAAAACCGGGCGTACAGCCGACGATGAGCCCGGGGCGGGCCAGCCCGTCCGGTGGTTCGTTCCCCTACCTGATCTCCGACATCCCCGCGGGTGGCTCGGACACGATCGTGATCACGCTCAACGACATCTCGATCTTCAAGAGCACGTCTTCTTCGGCCAACAACACGAACTTCGGGCGCAACAGCAGCACGCCCTACTGGCAGGACAACCTGGGGATCACCGGCGTGCGCACCGGCATGATCATGATCTCGAACACCGCGGGCCAGCGAGAGTTCTTCCAGATCACCGCTGTCGGGCCAAGCTCGAGCCCATCGCTGGCGGCAAACCAGATGCAGGTGACCCGCGGAATGCCTGCCACGCCCGGTGGACCCGCAAGCACCAAGGTCGCCCACCAGGGCGGCAGCGGACAGTGGTACGCCGAGGTCTGGGCGAACCGAAGGGGATGCCAGGTCGCTGCGAAGTTCGGCACCAACGGGCCGTTCGAGCCGTACGACGGCATGGTAGACGCCGCCGAGTACTTCACCACCCTGTTCAATTCGAACTACGACAAGCTCGGCGTGGTTTCGTACTCGGCAGCAGGAAGCCTGCGCCAGGGACTCACCGACAACTTCAGCGCGGTCCGGAGCTCCATCAACGGCATGGGCGTGCCGGCCGGTGGCACGAACATCGCCCACGGGATCGCCGTCGGAAGGCAGGTGCTGGATGGTAGCGGCAAACGGTCGAATGCCGTCCGCGTGATGGTTGTCCTGACCGACGGCGTGGCGCGGGACTACTGTGGGAGTTCAACCTACCAACCCTCCGCCTACAACGGCACGAGTTGCTCGCAGGGCAATGGTACGGTGGCGGCGAACCATGCGATCCAGGAAGCGCAGCGCGCCGCCAGCGGAGACATCCTGATCTTCACCATCGGCCTCGGCTACAGCGTGGATCACGGGTTCCTCCAGCAGGTGGCGGAGATTGGAAGCGGTTCGTACTACTTCGCACCGTCGACCGCCCAGCTGGACGACGCCTTCAAGGCCATCGCCGAGCAAACCCACATCGCGCTCGTGCGGTAAACGGACGGACGCTCGCAACCCCCAACCGGCGCCCGGTCATGAGACCGGGCGTCAGTTCGTCCCGGCGTGGCTGATACGCTGGAAGGGTGACTGTGCTCCGCCGCGCGCGGCGTGACCCCGGACGTGCGCTCGCCTTCGGGCTGGCCCTGACCCTCAGCTTCGCCGCCGTGGAAGTCGTGCTCGGCGTCTGGAGCGGCTCGCTCGCGCTCATCTCCGATGCAGGCCACATGCTGGTGGATAGTACGGGCCTGCTCCTCGCCCTCGTCGCGACCCTCTTCGCTCGACGCCCCTCGGACCCAAGGCGGACCTACGGGTACTCACGGGTGGAAGTCCTGGTGGTGCCGCTCCATGTGGTGCTGATGTTGGGCCTGGCCGGGTTCATCGTGTACGAGGCCATCGGGCGGCTGGGGCACCAGCCCGAGATCAGCGCGGCGCCCGTGCTGGCGGCGGGCGTGGTCGGGCTCGGCATCAACGCGCTGGTCTACCGCCTGCTCCACTCCCACGCCCACGACAACCTGAACGCCCGCGGCGCGATGTTCGAAGTCCTGGCCGATACCCTCGCTTCGGTTGGTGTCATTGTCTCGGCCGTGGTGATCATGACCACCGGCTGGGCGCGAGTGGACCTGCTCGTGAGCCTGCTCATCGCCGCGCTGGTTGCCCCCCGGGCGATCGCGCTCCTCCGGCACGCCGTCGGCATCCTCCTTGAGGGAGCGCCTCCCGGCCTCGATGTCGATGCGCTCGAACGGGATGCGCGCGCAATCGAAGGAGTGCTCTCAATCCACGACTTGCACGCCTGGTCGCTCACGCCGAGTTTCACCGCGCTCAGCGCCCACGTCGAAGTGGACCGCATGGAGGGCTGCGAGCGGCCGATAGTCGCCCTCAGCGCGATGCTCCGCGAGCGCTACGGCATCACCCATGTCACGCTCCAGCCGGAAACCCGTCAGCTTCACGAGGCAATAGAGTGCTGTTCCTACCCTGACGCCATCCCCGGCCTCGAACGCGAACATGCCCACGGCCTCCCTGGCGACCGCCGGTAGCGGACCTCACCCGTAGAATGCCCGGATGAGCGCAGGGTTCTTCGAACGCCGCGCCTCGATGCAGGCGCTGCAGTATCGCGACTTCCGGCTGTTGCTTGCCGGGACCACCCTCGTAGGCATCCTGATGCCCCTCCAGTTCCTCACCCAGGTGTTCTGGGTGCAGCAGGAGTACGTAGGGCGGACGGTGCTCTACACCGCGCTCATCGCCGCGAGCCGTGGGCTCGCCATGCTCCTGTTCGCGCTCATCGGCGGCGCGCTCGCCGACCGCTACGAGCGCCGGATGCTGCTCATCCTTTGCGAGAGCGCCTCCGGCATCATCACCGCTGTCGTCGCCGTCATCATGATCACGAACCCCTTCGGCCACGCCACCATCGCCGCCGTCTGTGCGCTTTCGTTCCTCTCATCCGGTGTGATGTCGATCGACCAGCCCGCCCGGCAGGCTTCCATCCCGGCAGTGGTGGGGATGAAGAGCCTTGGGAACGCCGTGAGCCTCAACGCGCTCGCCATGCAGATGACGCTGCCCCTTTCGCTGCCGCTGGTTGGCTTGCTGAACACGTTCTGGTCGCCGGGGACGGTCTACCTGATGACCGTGGGCGGCTACGCCGTGATCGTTCCGTTGCTCTTTGCGCTCCGGTTCCGGAGCACGGGCACCGGAGACCGTGCGGTTGGGATGGTCCGGAACATCGCCGAGGGGATGCGGTATTCATGGCGGGACCCGACCATCTTCGGGGTCATCGCGATCGTCTTCGTGGTCCAGGTCGTGGGGATGCCGGGCGTTGCCAATCCCCTCGGACCGGTGTGGATGACCGAGATCCTCGGCCTGAGCGAGGCCGAGTTCGGGTTCATGGCGATGACATGGGGGATCGGCGCGATGGCGGCCTCACTCATGATGGCCCGGTTCAGGGTTCTCCCCCAACGGGGCTCAACCCTCTGCGTCGCGGCCTTCACCTTCGCCTTCGGGATCCTGCTCTTTGGGTACTCGCGCTACATCCCCCTGACCATCGTCGCGAACTTCGCGCTCGGTGCGGCGTTCGCCGTCATGCTCGTCGCCTCAACCACGATCATCCAGTCGATGGTGGCGGATGAAATGCGCGGGCGCGTGCTCGGGTTGTTCCCTTTGACCATGGGGCTAGCACAGCTGAACGCGGCCCCGGTCGGCGGCTTTGGGCAGTGGTTGGGGCTGCCCGTGGTGGTGCCGGCCCTGGGCTGGATCACGCTCGCTCTCTGCGCGCTGGTCCTGCTCACGCGGCCGCAGCTCCGGTCGCTGACGGCCACCCCCGCTCCGGAGGTCAGCCCCGCTCCGGCTGGCGGAAGGTAAAGCCGCGTCACCCAAAAGGCCCGCCTCCGAGCGAAATGAGATCCCACAAGCGCACTTCGACGTAGTATTATGTGAGGTGGATTCCTACCGAGTGGGTTCGGCGGGCAAAGACCTTACCCCGCGATGCCTCTCCAGGCGGGGCACAGGCACCACCCGCATCCCAGGCGGCGCTGAGGGAGCGACCTCGGCGCCGCCTCTTTTCGTCCGCTGGTCTAGTACACCCGGCCAGGCATCCGCCTCCGCCTCCGCGGCCCGCGAGAGCGCGGCTCAACCTGCAGCTTGAACTGCAGCTCGGACTCCACCCAAGACGTGCGCGGCCCCAGCTCGAAGCGGCGCCAGTTGCGCAGCACATCGAGGCCATCGGGTCCACGTCGCATGCAGCCACCGAGATTCGCCCAGAGCCAGGCCCAGGCCCAGTCGGCTTCCGGGGCTATCTCATCCTCGGCCCGCCAGAATGCTGGGGGATGCGCTTCCCAGTAGCCATCGTTCCCACGCACAGGCCGGTGCACGAAGTGCAGCAGCTCGTGCTTCAGGATGAAGCGGAGCACCTCGACCGGCGTCCCGGGGTGGCTGAGCACCTGGTGGACATAGATCCCGCGTGGGACCACCATCCGGTCCTCGAGGACCGCGCAGGCGAGTGGCCGCCACGTCACGAAGTAGACCGGGACCTGGCGGTAGAGGTAGGGGAAGAGGATGGGCCAGGCCTCGTCCAGGAGGTCGCCAAGGGGGCGTGGCAGGAAGTCGAGGCCGGCCTGCGGCGCCTCTGTCCGCCGCCGGCGGGCGCGCCATCCGGGTGGC
>CAYPAZ010000084.1:0-8925 GCA_964408835.1 uncultured Anaerolineaceae bacterium | reverse complement strand
CGCAGCTACCGCCGCCCCGACGGAAGAGTTCGCGCTGCCGCTCGGGGGCAAGGGCGAGCCGAACTCCCCCGAGAAGCAGCGAGCGCGCCGCATGCGGGCGGAGCGCAAGGCGAAAGAGATCATCGAGCAGCGAGGTATCGCCGCGGACCAGGGCGAGGCGCTGTTGAAGCGCGCCGGCTGGCTGGCGATGGAAGGCCAGGCTACCGACGAGGCCATCGACAACGCGCTGAAGGAGCTCGGCCTCTAATGGCGACTGAGGTTCTCTGGTGGATCTTCGCGGCGGCGATCGTGGCGACATCGATCGGGGTGGTCGCTTCGCGGTCGGTCATCCACTCGGCCATCTTTCTCATTGGGAGCCTGGCGGGGGTGGGGGCGCTGTACATCTTCCTGACCGTGGAGTTCCTGGCCCTGACGCAGTTCCTGATCTATGGCGGCGCGGTGACGGTGCTCATCCTGTTGGCGCTGATGCTTACGCGAGGCGGGGGTTCGGCGACGGACGGCGAATCGATGTTCGGGGCGCAGTGGCCCTTCGGGCTCGCGATTGCCGGGGCGCTGGGCGCGATTCTCGTGGGTGTGGTGACCACCACGAGCTGGCCAGGTGACGCGGGTGAGTCCGCGAACATCCCGATTGAGCTCATCAGTCAGCGGCTGTTCGAGGACTGGGGCGCACCGTTCATTATTGCGTCCGCGTTGTTGTTGGTAGCGCTGGTGGGGGCCATCATCCTTGCCCGGCAGGAGGAAGGCGAATAGCCGCTATGGTGCCGCTCGAGAATTACCTCGCCCTCAGTGCCATCGTGTTCTCGCTGGGTGTTTATGGCGTGCTTTCGCGCCGCAACGCGGTGCTCATCCTCATGAGCGTGGAGCTGATGCTCAACGCGGTGGCCATAAATTTCGTGGCCTTCGCGGTCTACCTGGACCCCGAGCGAATAGCCGGCGCTGTGTTCGCCGTGTTCATCATCACTGTCGCAGCCGCCGAGGTGGGTTTGGCGCTGGCCATCGTTATCCGGTTGTTCCGCATCCGGGGGACGAGCAACGTCGACGAAGCGGCGGCACTCAAGTGGTAGAAGGGGCCATTCGCGCACATGGGAGCTGAACAGGCCTGGCTGCTTGCTGCCGTGCCGGCGGGGATGTTCGTCGTGCTGGCGCTGCTTGGACGGTACCTGCCCCGACAGGGCGATTGGCTCGCTGTGCTCTCCACGGGTTCGGCCTTCGTCCTGTTCTTCTTTGTGCTGGCTGATTATCTGAACCAGGGCGGTGGGACTGACCTGGCCGCAGCCGTGAAGGACATCGCCTGGACGGAGATCGGGACGTTCGAGATCCGGATGGGCATCTTCGTGGACCAGATCACGATCGTGATGCTGGGCGTGGTCACCACGGTGGCCCTGATGGTGAACATCTACTCCATCGGCTACATGAAGGGGGAAGTGCGGTATTGGTGGTACTTCGCGGTGCTCCAGCTCTTCGTGGCTTCGATGCTGCTGCTGGTGCTGGCCGACAACCTGCTGCTGCTGTACATGGCCTGGGAGCTGGTGGGCCTCTGTTCGTTCCTGCTCATCGGGTTCTACTGGGAGAAGCGGTCGGCGACGGAAGCCGCGAAGAAGGCGTTCATCACGACGCGCGTTGGCGATGTGGGCCTGCTCATCGGCATCCTGTTGCTCCAGCGCGAAGTGGGCAGCTTCAACATCCAGGAGATCATCCACGCCGCGGAAACGGGTGAGATCGGCGGGACCTATCTCACCGTGGCGATGCTGTTCGTGTTCCTGGGCGCGATGGGCAAGAGCGCCCAGCTGCCGTTCCATGTCTGGCTGCCGGACGCCATGGAGGGTCCGACGCCGGTCAGCGCGCTCATCCATGCGGCGACGATGGTTGTGGCCGGGGTCTACCTGGTGGCCCGGCTCTTGCCCGTGTTTGAGCTGGCGGGGGATACGACGACGGTCATCACCATCGTCGGGTTGGCGACCGCGCTCGTCACGGGGTTCATCGCTTTCGCCCAGACCGACATCAAGCGGGTGCTGGCCTACTCCACGGTGAGCCAGCTCGGGTTCATGTTCGTGGCGCTCGGGGCGGGATCCGTGACCGCGGCGATGTTCCACCTGATGACGCACGCATTCTTCAAAGCGCTGCTGTTCCTCGGCAGCGGTTCGGTGATCCACGCGACGCACCACCACCAGGAGATGGACGAGCTGGGCGGCCTCTGGCGCAAGATGCCGATCACGGCGGCGACGTTCTTCATCGGGTCGCTCGCGCTGGCGGGCCTGCCGCCGCTTGCGGGTTTCTGGAGCAAGGACGAGATCCTCCACGCGGTAGAGCACGACATCGGGGCGTGGGCGTTCGTCCTGATTGTGATCGCGGCTATCGGCAGCGCGTTCTACATGACCCGGCTGTTCCTGCGGACGTTCATGGGCGAGCCGGAGGTGCAGGCGATCTACGACCACACTCATGAGTCGCCGTGGATCATGACGGGGCCGTTGTTGTTCCTCGGCCTGCTTTCGATTGTCAGCGGGTTTGTCATCTTCCACGGGGTTGGGACGGCGCTCGGCTTCCCCGGTGGGTTCACGGAGTTCGTGTTCAGCCACGGTGAGCCGCATGAGTACGAGATCGACTGGGCGCTGGCGGCTGGTTCGACGGCTATCGCGTTCATCGGCATCTTCGGCGGGGCGTGGGTGTACTGGAACGGCCGCACAAGCATCTCGACGCGCATGGCCGAGTGGCAGCCCGGGCTCTACGACATGCTCGACCGCAAGTTCTACTTCGATGAGCTGTACCAGGCGGCCATCGACCGTGGCGTGCTGGGCTTTAGCTACATCGTCTCCTGGTTCGACCGCTATGTGGTGAACGACACCGGCGTGGACGGCTCGGCGCAGATCACCGGTTATGGCGGGTCGGTGATGAAGTACTTCCAGACCGGCCGCGTGCCGAACTACGCCCTTGCGATCGCGCTTGGGGTGGTGGTGCTCGCGGTTATCGGCGTGGTGATGAGGGCTTAGCGCATGACGTATGACGAAGCCCAGGGTTACGTGGTCCTCGCGACGCTCCTCGCGCCGCTGGTGACGATGACGGTCCTGCTGTTCGTCCCCGGCGAACGGAAGGACATCGTCCGCTACCTGTCGGCTTTCGCGGCGTCGCTGATGCTCGGGCTTTCGCTCTACATCTTCGTGGCCTACCAGGTCGGCGGCGAAGACATCCAGATGCGGCTGCAGTGGGCGTGGGTAGAGAACGTGGCCTTCCTCGGCGAGAACGGCGTCTCGTTGAAGCTGGGCGTGGACGGCATCTCGTCGCTGCTGGTGTTGCTCAACGGGATCGTCGTGTTCGCGGGCACGATTACGAGCTGGAAGCTGGACTACCGGACGAAGGAGTTCTTCATCCTGTTCTGGGCGCTGATTGGCGGCGTGTACGGCACGTTCTTCTCGCTCGACCTCTTCTTTTTCTTCTTCTTCTACGAACTCGCGGTCATGCCGCTCTACCTGCTTATCGGGGTCTGGGGTTCGACGCGCAAGGAGTATGGCGCGGCAAAACTGACGCTGATGCTGGTCGGTGGGTCCGTGCTCATCTGGATCGCGATCTTCGCGACCTTCACCCAGGCGGGCCTGGGGACATTCGACCTCGAGCAGCTCTGGGTCGCGGGGCAGGACGGCACGCTGAGCCCGACTTTTCAGAAGACGTTCTTCCCGTTCTTCGTTGTGGGCTGCGGGGTGCTGGCGGCGCTCTGGCCGTTCCACACGTGGTCGCCCGACGGCCACATGTCGGCGCCGACGGCGGTTTCGATGGTGCACGCGGGCGTGCTGATGAAGCTGGGTGCGTTCGGCATCATCCGCCTGGGTATCCAGATGATGCCGGAGGGAGCGGAGTTCTGGATGCCGGCGCTAATGGTGCTGGGCACCACGGGCGCGGTGTACGGCGCCGTGGCGGCGCTCACTCAACGCGACTTCAAGCTCATCTCCGGCTATAGCTCGGTGAGCCACATGGGATACGTGCTCATGGGGCTTGCGACCATGAATTACCTCGGCGTGACCGGGGCGGTGCTCCAGATGTTCAGCCACGGGGTCATGACGGCCCTCGTCTTCCTCATGATCGGCGCGCTCTACGACCAGGCCCACTCGCGCGACATCAAGGACTTCGGCGGGATTGCGAAGGTGATGCCCCTCTGGGTGGTCATGTACAGCATCGCCGGCCTGGCGAACGTCGGCCTGCCGGGACTCTCGGGCTTCACGGCGGAGTTCCATATCTTCTGGGGCACCTTCAAGACGTACCCGCTGTTCGGCGCGCTCGCGATCCTTTCGGCCGGGCTCGCGGCTGCGTACATGCTGCGAATGTTCGCGATCGTGTTCTTCGGTCCCACGAACCCGCGCTGGTCTGATCTGCGTGACCTGAGACCCCTGGAGGCCGTGGCTGGCGGCACGCTTATCGCCGCCATCGTGGTGATGGGCCTCTGGTGGGCGCCCTTCATTGACCGCGTCGGTCAGACGGTCACCGGCTTGCCGGGGGTGACCAACTGATGGAGCGCGATTACACCATCTTCATCCCGGAGCTGATCGCGGTTGGCGCGGCGCTGCTGGTAATCACGGTTGAGCTGGCCTGGCCGAAGGTGCGAAAGGACTATCTCGCGTATCTGACCGCGCTCGGCGCTGTGGCATGGGGGGTCAGCTCGCTGTTCTACATCGGCATGGACCCCAACACGTTCGCCAACCTGATCGTGGCGGACGACTTCACGACGTTCTTCCGGTTGCTTGGCGCGGGGACGGTGCTCGTGGTGGCGCTGATCTCGGCGCAGTACCTCAGAGACAAGACTTCGACAGCTTCGGAGTACTACGGGCTCCTGCTGGTGGCGGGCGCGGCGATGGTCTACATGGCCTCGGCGCGGGAGCTGATCACGGCGTACATCTCGCTGGAGTTGCTGAGCTTCTGCCTCTACGTGCTCGTGGGCTTCGTGAAGCGCGACCCGCTCGGCAACGAAGCGAACCTGAAGTACATCCTCCTCGGCGCATTCTCGAGCGCCCTGCTGCTCTACGGCATCAGCATCGTCTACGGGCTTACCGGGTCGACTTACTACCCGGAAATCGCGAGCGCGCTGGCGAGCCCGGCGGCGGACACGTCGGCGGCCGTTGTGCTGGGGTTTGTGCTGATCCTCGCGGGCGTGGGGTTCAAGGTTTCGGCGGTGCCGTTCCACATGTGGGCGCCTGATGCCTACCAGGGCGCGCCGCTCCCGATCACCGCGTTCCTCTCGACGCTCTCGAAGGCGGCCGGGTTCGCGCTCATCCTCCGGCTCTTCGGCGAGGCGTTCGCCGAGGCGGGGGCGGACTGGCGCTGGGCCGTGGCGATCCTCTCGGCGGCGACCATCCTCACGGGCAACCTCATCGCCATCCAGCAGACAGACGTCAAACGGCTGGTGGCGTACAGCTCCATCGGCCAGGTGGGGTACATGCTGATACCCATCGCGGCGCTGGGCTACGCCGACCCGGACTTGCGGCTGGCGGCATCGAGCGGGCTCCTGCTGCACATCGCGGGGTACGTGGTGACCACGCTGGCGCTGTTCACGGCGGTGACCGCCTACTACAACCGCACGGGCGATACGAGCATCCGGGGGATGCGGGGGATGGCCGAGACGCAGCCATTCCTGGCGATGGTGATCACGGTGTCGTTGCTGTCGTTCGCGGGGCTGCCGTTCTTCGCGGGGTTCGCGACGAAGTTCTTCATGTTCCAGGGCGCATCGACGCAGGACCTGTGGTGGCTCATCGGCATCGGCGTGCTGGGGAGCCTCATCAGCCTTTACTACTACCTGATGGTCATCAAGCAGATGTACCTGTTCGGCCCGGAAGGAGGGCTGGAGCGGTTCAAGGTGAGCCCGATGATGTGGTCGCTGGCGGCTGTGCTGCTGTTCGGCGTCGTTGCGATCGGGGTGTATCCGGGACCGCTGTTCCACGGGGCGGAGGAGGCTGCGAAGCAGTTGCTGGCGGGCGGTGTTTCAGGCGTTGTGGCGCGCCCCTGAGTTTACGTAAGTTTTCCGTTGAAACCTCTATTCAACGTCACCCCTGCGTGCTATCGTTCGAGTTGCCGAGTCCTTCCTTACGGGAGGGAACGGGGGACCCAAATCCTGGGGTGTATTCCTTCGCAGGAAGGATAGGCGACTCCCCACGCCGAACCCGACAGCTAACCCCGTAGGCGTTGCGGGAGAGTACGGCAAACCGGCCTCTCCACAGAACCTGGCAAGTATCCGGCTCGTCGCAAGAGGCGCAGCCGCATACATGCGTTAACTTGCTGGAGGCACGCTGGTGTCGGTGGCAACAGAAGTAGAGGTCCGGGCGTTCGACCGGTTCACCTACTATGGCGCGAAGTACCTGGGCCAGACAGGCCAGAACCTGTACCTGGCCGCGCTGTTCATCCTTGCGGGCACGAGCGACAACGCCGCGCTCGGCCTGAGCACGGTCTTCATTGCCACGCTGATCCCGGCGATCATCCTCGGGCTCCCTGGTGGAGCACTGGTGGACCGCATTGGCGCCGCTCGCGGGTTCAGCCTTGGCGCATCCCTCCGCCTGGCCTCGGTGGTACTCGGGTTCGCTATTCTGCCATCGAACCCGGAATACGCGTGGCTCATCGCTCTGCTCTACTCCGGCGGCTCGCAGATTTTCACCCCGGCAGAAATGGCGCTCGTGCCTGCCGTCCAGGCGAACGGCGCCGGCCGGGCGCACTCGCTGCTGGTGGGCCTCCAGTACGCGGGCCAGGGCACGGGCATGCTGGTGCTCGCCCCGGCTCTCTACTTCATGGGCGGCCCGCCGATCATGCTGCTTGGCGCTGTTGGTGCGTTCGTGGCGCTGATGGCTGCCGCATCTCTGCTCGACCTCCGGCTCCGCCGGACCGTCGCGGGCCTCAAGCTCCCGACGCGGCGGGCGTTCGCATTCGGAGAGACATTCGCGTATTTCGGCCGGGAGCGCCGGGCAGGCTACGCGGTGGCGCTGCTGGGATACAAGACTGTCGGCGCGAAGTGCCTGGTGATCGCGCTGCCGTTCTACATGTCGAGCGACCTCGGCCTCGGGGCACAGGGGATCGCGTACCTCTTCGTGCCGCTGGTTGTGGGGGTGGTGGTCGGGCTGCTCTGGGCGGGGAAGACGGTCACGCTTGAGTCCGCGCCCGGGGTGATGCGGATGATTTTCATTGGGCTCATCGTGGGGGCGCTTGCGGCGGCGGCGCTCGATTACGGTCTCACGGCGGCGGCGCAGTACAGCCACGTCCCGCCGATTGCGCGGCTGGAAGCCGATCTGAACACGACCTTCGCTGTGGCGTTGCCAGTGGCATTCCTCCTCGGCCTCTGCTTCGCCACAGCGTTGGTCACCTGCCGTCTTGTCCTGACGGAGACGGCCCCCATTGGCCAGCAGGCTCGCGTGTTCGCGACTCAGCTGACGCTGACCGAAGCGCTCATCCTCCTGCCGCTGGCGATCGCCGGCATTGGCACGGAGTGGGCCGGCGCGCGGGCCACGCTGGGGGTGGTGGCGGTGCTCGGGGTCGTCCTGCTGGTCATGATGGAGCTGATGATGGCCGAGAAGAGGGTCGCCCAGCAGACCGGGGGCCAGGTGGACGAGCCGGCGCCGGTGGCTCCCGCCCTCGCCTGAGCTACTCCCCCTGGACGATGGCCCCGCCGGCGAGCAGGTCGGCGATGCGCTCTTCCGGGAAGCCGAACTCCCGCAGGACTTCGAGGGTGTGCTCGCCGAGCATAGGCCCCGTGCGCTCCCAGGTTGCCAGCTTGCCTGACCACTCGGCCAGCCCGCGGATGCTCGTGAGCGCCGGGAACTGGGGATGGTCGTGCGTATCGAACACGGCGTTCTCCACGACCCAGGGGTCCTCGTAGAGCTCTTCGCGAGTCCTCACGCGGACGGAGGGGACGCCGCGGGCGAGGAGGCGCTCCACCACGTCGTCGGCTTCCATCGACTCAAGCGCAGCGGCGATTGCGGCGGCCAGCACCCCGTCGCGGGGTTCGTTGAGCGCTGCCTCGGCACTCGTGCGAGCCGCCCATTCGGTGTGGCCGAGCGCTACACAGAGCTGGTGGAACTGCTCGGGAGTCGAGCAGGCGATGGCGACCCATGCATCGGAGCAAAGGTAGAACCTGCGGAGCGCGCTCAGCCCCAGGCAGTCCTTGCTCCCGGTGGGGTTCCCGGGGCGGCCCCGGAACCAGCTTAGCTCGGCGGTCTGGCACGTCACGGCCGCGCTGGCGAGGGAGCTCCAGACCTCCTGGCCCTTGCCCTCGCGCTCGCGGACAACGAGCGCGGCGCAGATCCCGAACGCGGTCGCCAGCGCCGCACCGGTGTCGTTCACGGGCAGGGTGTAGAAGACGGGCTCATCGTCGCCGCCCTGGTTGCTCATCAGCCCAGCGCGCGCCTGAAGGATGGGGTCGAAGCCCGGGAGTGAAGCCAGCGGTCCCTTGGGCCCGTAGCCGGTGATGGATGCGGTGATGACGCCCGGGTGGATGGCGGCCAGGCTGGCGTAGTCGATGCCGAGCTTGTCGCGCACTCCGAGGCGGAAGTTGTCGACCACGACATCGCACTGGCGGACGAGGTCGTAGAACGCCTCGGTGCCACCGGGCGCCTTCATGTCGATGACCACGCCGCGCTTGCCGCGGTTGGTGGCGATCCACGAGAGCGCCGTGCGGCGGAAGATGTCACCCGCGGGGGATTCGACTTTGATGACTTCCGCGCCGAGGTTCGCCAGGACGGTCGACACGTAGGCGCCGGCGATGACCTGGGCGACATCGATCACTTTGATGCCCCTCAGAGGCAGGTCCGCTGGAGCTGCCCGGGAGCCGGGCTCAGTCGCCGGCGCCTCCCATGCGATGTCCACGGACTTTGCCGGGGCCGGGAGCGCACGGACCTCCCCCGGGCTCGCGGCGAGGCCGAGATCGCAGGCCCGGTCGAGCACCTCCGAATCCTCGGTCGGCAC
>CAYPAZ010000083.1:0-9012 GCA_964408835.1 uncultured Anaerolineaceae bacterium | reverse complement strand
GCCCAGGAGTGGGCGTCCTCCACGTGCCGGAAGCTCCCCTGGAATCGCGGTGCAACATAACGCGCCCAGAGCTCGTACGACCGGCGGATCTTCTCGGTCGGTGCCCACTCGTGGCACAGCCCCAACAGCCCCCCGAACCCTCCGCTCAGGTCGATCATCTTCTCGATCGCGTCGATGGCGTCGTCCGGCGTCCCGATGATGGCGCCGCCGGTCATCGCCATGATCTCGGCGAACTGCTCTGGCGGCCCATCGTAATCGAACGCTCGCCCCAAAGTGTCGCCGAAGTACTCCTTCTGGAACTGGTACGCCCTCACGGAGACGTCCTTCCACGCCTCCTCGCGCGTATCCGCCAGGTGGATCGGGAGCATGAGCCGCCAGTTGCGGCGGTCCATCGTCTTGCCGTTCTCGGCGGCCGCCTCTTCCGCCCGCGCCCACACCTGCTTCAGGTCCAGCCCTTGCGGCATGAACGTCGTGAGTGAGAGCACGCCAACCCCATGCTTCCCCGCCACCACCGGCCCCGATGGCGAGAGCACGCTCGCGACAAACACCGGAAGGTGAGGCTCCGTGTACGAAGGCATCTGGATCTGGGCTTCACGCAGGCGGATCCAGTCGCTTTCGTAAGTGACTTCTTCGCCACGCAGCAGGCGCATGATGATGCCGAGCGCCTCGTCCATCTGCGGTCGCTGGCGCTCGGGTTCGAGCATGAACTGGTACGCATCCGATGGCAGCGCCCCGGGCCCGACGCCCAGCATCGCCCGCCCGCGCGTGATCTGGTCGAGCAGCACCATCCGCTCAGCCGTCTGGTACGGGTGGTGGTAAGGCAGCGACACGACGCCCGTCCCGAGCTTAATGCTCCGGGTCTTTGCCGCGGCGTAGGCGATGAACACCTCCGGGCTCGAGATCAGCTCCCAGCCCGCGCTGTGGTGCTCACCGATCCACGCCTCGTCGAACCTGAGGTCGTCCAGCCACTGCAACAGGGAGATATCGCGCTCCAGTGAGAGGCCGGGATTCTCGCCCAGCCGGTGGAACGGGGCCATGAAGATCCCGAATTTCATCCGCCACGGCAGCTCAGTCATGCTCGTCCTACCCTCCGCGCGGCCCGCTTCCCGGGCCACCTCGGTGGCGCATCATACCCCCGAACGATCGTTTGGTGGCTCAGCCCGGCCGTCCCAGGGCCTTCCGCGCGGCGTCCCTCGCGCCATCGATGACGGTCATGGTCTCAGTGGGGTTGGGGATGCCCGCCAGCACGAAGTTGGGCGTGATGCCCGCCGTCTGGCAACGGACGTTGCCGAAGTTGAACACCGTCGCCAGGAAGCCTTCCTTCTGGATGGACATGTCCTCCACGTCTACGAGGTCGGCCGACGCCACATGGTGATGGAACCAGTGCTTCTTGAGCGAATCAATGATCCGCTGGTCCGTCACCACCCACACATCGTTCTGATAGCGAAACCAGACGAAGTACGCTCGGATAACGAACGTCCCGAAGAACACTATCGCCAGGGCAAGCAGGATCCCCGCGACAATGTTGTTCATGCTGACCCCGAGAATGACCGCGATAGCAAGGAGCGAGAGCAGCGCCAGCAGGACCGGCGGGAACAACTTCCACGCCAGGTAGACCCGGTGCCGCCGCCGCGCCAGCAGGATGCGCTCGGCGGGCTGGAGGTCCACCGGCATGAGCTTGATCGCCGCGGCCCCCGTCGTCATCCGGTTACTGCGCCCTCTTCCGCACCGGAGACGAGCTTCGCGTACTTCGCGAACACTCCGAGCTGGTATCGCGGTGCCGGTGGCCGCCACTCCGCCAGCCGACGGCGAACCTCGTCTTCCGGGACCTCGAGATCGAGCTTCCGGTTCGGGATGTCGAAAGAGATCGTGTCGCCCTCACGCACTGCTGCGATTGGCCCGCCGACCGCGGCTTCCGGCGAGACGTGCCCCGCCATCAGGCCGCGCGTCGCCCCGCTGAACCGGCCGTCCGTCAGCAGCGCCACGGACTCGCCAAGGCCCGCGCCGACCAGCGCCGCGGTCACCCCCAGCATTTCACGCATACCCGGACCCCCCCTCGGCCCCTCGTTCCGGATGACAACCACATCTCCGGCGTTGATCAGCCCCCTTGAGACAGCCTCGAAGGCGTCCTCCTCCCGCTCGAACACCCGCGCGGGTCCGCTGTGCTCCAGCCGCTCGTGCCCGGCAACCTTGATCACGCATCCCTTCGGCGCGAGGCTCCCCCGCAGGATGACCAGCCCACCAGTCTTCTTGAGAGCGCGGTCGACCGGGACGATCACGTCCTGCCCCGGAGTCTCCACCGCGCCTTCGGCCTCCTGCGCGATGGTCTTCCCCGTCACGGTCTCCACGTCACCATGCAGTTTCCCCGCTTCGAGGAGCCTTTTGGCGAGCAGCGTCGTGCCCCCCGCCGCGTCCATGTCCAGAGCAACGTACCTGCCGCCGGGTCGCAGGTCGCCGATCAGCGGTGTCTGCTCGCTGATGCGGTCGAAATCGTCGATCTCCAGCTCCACTCCCACCTCGCGGGCCAGCGCGAGCAGGTGCAGGACCACGTTCGTCGATCCGCCGGTAGACGCGGCGCAGATGATCCCGTTCTCGAACGACTTCCGTGTGAACACGTCCCGCGGCAGCTGTCCGCGAGCCAGCACGTCCATCACGAGCTCCCCCGCCCGGAACCCGACGTTGTCCTTCCGCGGGTCGGTCGCCCCCACGGTGGCGCTGGCCATCGGCGAGATGCCCATGAACTCCATCACCGTGGCCATCGTGTTGGCGGTGTATTGCGCGCCGCACGCGCCGGCCCCCGGGCAGGCCGCGTCTTCGATCGCTTCGAGTTCCTCTTCTGAGATGGTCCCCGCGGCTTCCTGCCCAACGCCCTCGAACACGTCCTGGATTGTGACGTCCTTGCCCCGGTACTTCCCGGGGGCGATGGACCCGCTGTAAAGCACCAGCCCGGGAATGTTGAGACGCGCCAGCGCCATCGCCCCCGCTGGGATGGTCTTGTCGCACCCGACGATGACGACCGCTGCGTCGAATGAGTACCCCACGCCTGCCAGCTCGATCGAGTCCGCGATCAGCTCCCGGCTGATGAGCGAGGCCTTCATCCCCTCCGTACCCATGGAGATCCCATCCGAGATGGAGACCGTATTCACCTCCATCGGTGTCCCGCCTGCCGCCCGGACACCCGCCGACACCTGCGCCGCCAGCGCGCGATGGCTGAAGTTGCACGGCATCGTGCCGATCCAGGAGTGAGCCACCATCACCAGCGGCTTCTTCAGGTCGTCGCCGGTGAACCCAACGGACTTGAAGTAGGAGCGGGCCGGCGCCCGCCCAGGTCCATCGACCAGCGTGTGGCTCTTGTGCCGGGGATCGAGAGGCATGAGAGGTGCTCCGGGGTGAAAGTACCGGAAGCTTAACCCCGTCGCGGGCCTCGTTCGAACCCGCTACTTCGCGGCGGTCTTGCTGGCAACCTCGGCCATCGCTTCGCCCAGCCGCTGGATCCCCTCCTCGATGTCCTCCATCGCCACGTAACTGAAGGCCACCCGCAGGTGGTTCGTTGCGGCGCCGTCGGCGAAGAACTGCGGGCCCTGGCCGACGATGACGCCCTTCTCGTTGGCCGCAATCTGGACATCCCGGCTGTACAAGCCCGGCGCAAGCTTGAGCCAGAGGAAGAAGCCGCCCTTCGGGTCATCCCACGTGCAGTAGTCTCCGCAATAGCGCTTGAGTGCTTCGGCGACGCGCTGGTACTTCCGGTGATAGATGCCGCGCAGCCGCTCGATGTGGCGGTCCATGTCGCCGTTGCTGATCATTTCAGCGATGACGCGCCCCTGGAACGGGCTGGAGCCCATGTCGTACCTCACCGCCGCCATCCGGCTGATGAGGGCCGGAGAGGCCATAACCCAGCCCATGCGCAGCCCGGTGGCGATGATCTTCGAGAAGCTCGACACCTTGATGCCGTGTTCGGCGTTGCTCAGCGCGAAAAGCGAGGCGGGTGGCTGCTCTTCGAACCAGAGCTCCCCGTACGCGTCGTCCTCCAGGATGAAGGTGCCGTGCTCTCGGGTGAGCGAGACCACCTGCTCGCGGCGGTCGAGGGGCATCGTGTTTCCCGCCGGGTTCTGGTGCGTCGGGATCGTGTAGAGGAACTTCGCGCGCTTCCCCTGGGTCTTCAGGTCTTTGAGTGCGTTCTCCAGGGCGTCGACCTGCAGCCCGATGTCGTCCATCGGGACCGCCACGATTTCGGCGCCGAAGGTACGGAACGTGCGCAGCGTCCCCGGGAAGGTCGGGCTCTCCGCCAGCACCACATCGCCGGGGTCGATAAGCGCCTCGCAAACGACGCCGATCCCGTGGGCCGACCCTGAACAGATGAGCACGTTGTCCGGCGTGAGTGGGACTCCCTCAAGCACGGACGATCGCTTGGCGACCTCCACGCGGAGTGGGTACGGCCCGAACGTCCCCCCATACTCCAGCGCTTCCTTCTGTTCCCGGTCGATGACGGTCCGCGCAGCCTTGAGGAAGATCTCGCCCGGCAGGGAAGGGATGTCTGGCAACCCTCCGGCGAACGAGATGACCGGGCGCGGGTCAGGCTGCGCCGCAGCCCAAACCACCGGCCCCAGGGTCTTCGCACGCTGGCTGATGACCTCCTCGAGGTGCTCAGCATCCCAAAACGACTGTTCGCTCACGGCGGGGTCCCTCACTCTTCGATGTACTGCCCAGTATAGCCGCCGAAATAGCCGTTGCTTATTCCCAGAATCGAGTCTCGGGTATCGACGGGCAGGTTGACGACCCTGTTATACTGGCGGTTCACCAACCCGTTTCCTGTCGTTTGGGAATGAATTCACAATCAAGGTTGCGGCTTCGCTGCCAACCTGGGAGTCCCTACATTTCCGAAGCAGGCTCTGGGCGAGGGGCGCACATGGGACAGGACAACCGCCAGAGGCCACTGGGACTTTACGATCCTGCGCACGAACACGACAGCTGCGGCGTGGGCTTCGTCGTGCATCTCAAAGGCCAGAAATCCCACCAGATCGTCAGCGATGGCCTGGTCGCCCTCGAGAACCTCAACCATCGCGGAGCCTGCGGTTGCGAACCCAACACAGGCGATGGCGCCGGCATCCTCATCCAGGTCCCCCACCAATTCTTCCAGCGTGAGTGTGCGTCGTTGGGCATTCGCCTCCCTGAGCCCGGCCACTATGGCGTGGGCTCGTTCTTTGCCTCGCCCGACCGCCGCGCCACGGTCCAGGCGATGGCGCTCTTCGCAGCGATCGTCGAAGAAGAGGGACAGCACCTCCTCGGTTGGCGCGAGGTCCCCACCGACAATTCATCCGTTGGTCCGACCGCCCGCGCCGGAGAGCCGTGGATCCACCAGGTATTCATCGCCCGCGGCGCCAACATCCCCGATGACGATGCCTTCGAGCGGAGGCTCTACATCATCCGCAAGCGGTTCGAGAAGGCCGTCACCCGCTATGGCATCAAGGACGACGGCTACTTCTACTTCTCAAGCCTCTCCAGCCGGACGCTCGTCTACAAGGGGATGCTCACCGCGACTCAGCTCCGAGAGTACTACCCGGACCTCTCCGATCGCCGCATGGTCTCCGCCCTGGCGATGTTCCACTCCCGCTTCAGCACTAACACCTTCCCCTCGTGGGAACTCGCCCATCCTTACCGGATGATCGCCCACAACGGTGAGATCAACACCCTTCGCGGCAACGTGAACTGGATGACCGCCCGCGAAGCGCTCTTCGAATCGCCGCTCTTCGGAGACGATATCCGCAAGATCATCCCGGTCGTGCGGGAGGGCCTTTCGGACACAGCGACTTTCGACTCCGCCCTTGAACTGCTCACCATGACCGGGCGATCGCTCCCGCACGCGATGATGATGCTTATCCCGGAGGCATGGGAAGGCCACGAGACCATGAGCCCGGAGAAGAAGGCGTTCTACGAGTATCACGCCTGCCTCATGGAACCATGGGACGGCCCGGCCTCAATCGCGTTCACGGACGGGCGCACCATCGGCGCGGTGCTCGACCGGAACGGCCTCCGCCCTTCCCGCTACTACGTCACGAAGGACGACCTCGTCATCATGGCCTCGGAGGTCGGCGTCCTCCCAATCGAGGAGGAGCGCATACTCCTCAAGGGCCGCCTCCAGCCCGGCCGTATGTTCCTGGTCAGCATCGACGAGGGCCGGATCATCGGCGACGAGGAACTGAAGCACACGCTCGCGACAGAACGCCCGTACCGCGAGTGGCTGGACGAGTCGCTCGTGCCCCTGGAGAGCCTGCCCGAGGGCGAAGTCCCACCCCTCCCGGACCACGATGAATTGACGCGCGCTCATATGCTCTTCGGATACACCGTGGAGGACCTGAAGTATCACCTCACGCCGATGGCCACCAACGGGGAAGAGGCGGTTGGCTCCATGGGCACCGACACTCCGCTCGCCGTCCTCTCCGACCGCCCACAGCCGCTGTACAACTACTTCAAGCAGCTCTTCGCGCAGGTCACAAACCCACCGCTGGATGCCATCCGTGAGGAGCTTGTGACCTCCGTCGGCACGGTCATTGGGCCGGAGGGGAATCTGCTGGACTCAGAACGCGAGCACTGCCACCTCGTCTCTCTCGATACGCCGTTCCTCAGCAACGAAGACCTCTCGCGTTTCAAGCGACTCCACGACGACCGGCTGCGGTCCGTTGTCATCGACATGACCTTCCCCGCCGTCGACGGCCCGGCGGGCCTCGCCCCGGCGATGGAGCGGCTCTTCGAAGCAGCCGACGACGCGATCACCTCCGGCGCGAAGATCCTCATCCTCTCCGACCGTGCCGCTGGGCCTGACCGCGCCCCCATCCCTGCCCTGCTTGCCGTCTCCGGGCTTCAGAATCACCTCGTCCGCGAACGGAAGCGCACGCAGGTCGGGCTCGTGGTCGAAACCGCCGAAGCGCGCGAAGTGCACCACTTCGCCCTCCTCATCGGGTACGGCGCCGGGGCCATTAACCCCTATCTCGCGCTCGATTCGCTCGAGGATATGCGCCGCGAGGGCTTCATCGACCAGTCGATCTCCCACGAGAAAGCCGTCGCGAACTTCCTCAAGGCCTGCAAGAAGGGCGTCGTGAAGGTCATGTCCAAGATGGGCATCTCCGCCGTCCAGTCGTACCGTGGCGCTCAGATCTTCGAAGCTATCGGCCTCTCCGATGCGCTTGTGGACAAGTACTTCACCAACACGGTCTCGCGAATCGGCGGGATCGGCATCGACGAGATCGGCGCGGAGGTACTCGCGAACCACTCGCGCGCCTACCCCACCCGCGAAGGCAGCGTCCGGGAGCTCGCCTGGGGCGGCCAGTACCAGTGGCGCCGTGACGGCGAGTTCCACCTCTTCAACCCGGAGACGGTCTTCAAGCTCCAACACTCCACCCGGACCGTGCAGTACAACGTGTTCAAGGAGTACACCAGGGCTGTCGACGACCAGGCCGAGAAGATGGCCACCCTGCGCGGACTCTTCACCTTCAAGTCTGACTGCCAGCCAGTCCCGCTCGATGAAGTGGAGCTGGCAGAGAACATCTTCAAGCGGTTCGCCACCGGGGCGATGTCTTACGGCTCCATCGGCGCCGAAGCCCACGAAACGCTCGCCATCGCGATGAATCGCATCGGCGGCAAGAGCAATACGGGCGAAGGCGGCGAGGACCCACGCCGCTTCGTGCCTGATGCCAACGGCGACAGCCGCCGGAGCGCCATCAAGCAAGTCGCTTCAGGGCGATTTGGCGTAACGAGCAACTATCTGGTCAACGCCGACGAGCTCCAGATCAAGATGGCCCAGGGAGCGAAGCCCGGCGAAGGCGGCCAGCTCCCCGGCCACAAGGTCTACCCCTGGATCGCCGAAGTGCGCTACGCCACCCCCGGCGTCGGTCTCATCAGCCCTCCGCCTCACCATGACATCTACTCCATCGAGGATCTGGCCCAGCTCATCCACGACCTCAAGAACTCCAACCCGCGCGCGCGCATCAGCGTGAAGTTGGTGGCCGAGGTTGGTGTGGGCACGGTCGCGGCCGGCGTCGCAAAGGCGAAGTCCGACCACGTGCTCATCTCCGGTCACGATGGTGGAACGGGCGCCAGTCCCCTCACTTCCATCAAGCACGCCGGCGTCCCCTGGGAGCTTGGCCTTGCCGAGACACAACAGACCCTCGTGGGTCAGAAGCTCCGCGACCGCATCGTGGTGCAGGTCGATGGGCAGATGAAGACGGGCCGCGATGTGGTGATCGGGGCACTGCTCGGGGCCGAGGAGTTCGGCTTCGCGACGGCCCCTTTGGTGGTGATGGGCTGCATCATGATGCGAGTCTGTCACCTCGATACCTGCCCGGTCGGCATCGCCACCCAGAACCCCGTGCTTCGAGAACGCTTCGAAGGCCAGGCCGATCACGTCGTCAACTTCTTCCGTTTCATCGCCGAAGAGGTTCGCGAACTGATGGCCCAACTCGGATTCCGCACCATCGACGAGATGGTCGGCCGCTCCGATGTGCTCGACATGCGCCGCGCCATCGACCATTGGAAGGCCGCGGGACTCGACCTCTCCCGGATCCTCTACCGCCCGGAAGTCGATGACGATGTCGCAACCCACTGCATCACCACCCAGGACCACGGTCTCGCGGCGGCACTGGACAACCAGCTCATCGAGCTCGCGCAACCAGCGCTCGAGCGGGGCGAACCCGTCCGCATCGAACTTCCGATCCGGAACGTGAACCGGACCGTGGGCACCATGCTCGGCTCCGAGCTCACGCGCCGATATGGTCTCAGCGGGTTGCCGGACGACACGATTGAGATCAAGTTCCGGGGGTCCGCCGGTCAGAGCTTCGGTGCCTTCGTGCCGCGGGGTATCACCCTTCACCTGGCCGGGGACGCGAACGACTACATCGGCAAAGGTCTCTCAGGCGGCAAGATCATCGTCCACCCGCCCCCGGGCGGCAGTTTCGTCCCCGAGGAGAACATCATCATCGGCAACGTGGCGCTGTACGGCGCAACCAGCGGCGCAGCTTT
>CAYPAZ010000082.1:0-9178 GCA_964408835.1 uncultured Anaerolineaceae bacterium | reverse complement strand
GCGGCGGTGATACCGAACTCGTCTTCGATCGCCTTGTTCAGGTCCCGGAGCTCGAGGATCGTCATCCCCTTGATGATTTCGAGAGCGTCTTCAACTTTGGTTGCCATACTGTGTTTCTCCGTTGTTGTGGTTTCCGGCTACGCGGCGCCCTGGGATTCGAGCTGGTTGGCGCGCGCGTCCACCAGCCCGGCGAAGTTCCTCATGCTGGCCTGAAGCAGACCGGCGAGGTTGTAGAGCGGACTCTGCAGCTTGCCGACAACATCGGCGATCAGCTGCTCTTTCGATGGCAGAGTGGCGATGCTCTCGACTTCCGCCGCCGTCAGGATCTTGCCTTCGAGCCATCCCCCATGGATGGTCACCGTCAGGCGCTTTGCTCGCAGATGCTCGGTGAGCAGCTTCACAGGTTGGATGGGGTCCCCGAAACCGAATGCAAGCGCCGTTGGGCCCTTGAGCAACTCGGCGTACTCGGGCTTCCCCGCCTGCTCGGCGGCCATCGCCGCCAGGCGGTTCTTGACCACCGAGACTTCCACGTCGGCAGGCCGAAGTGCCCGCCGGAGTTCGGTCATCTGGGCGACGTCCAGGCCGCGATAGTCGGCGCTCACCGCGACAGAGGCCCGTTCCATTCGGTCCTTCGTCTCAGCCAGCATTTCGACCTTCCGCGGGGTCGGCATAGGCGTCCTCCTCTTCCTCGAGCCAGAAAACGAAAGCCCCTGCCGCCGGGGCAGGGACGGGGAGGCGCAGAGGAGCGCCACCGCTACTGCCTCGGCAGGCGCCCTTCCGGGCTTATCCCCTCCTCCCGTCAGCGGGAGGATTCACACAGGGACCTGCGGTCTTTGGCCTTCAGGTGTTGCAACGATGGTAGGGCCCCCGCCACGTCCGGGCAACGGCCGATTGCGAGGCGTCGGCGCGGCGCTCATACTGACGGTATGAGCATGAGGCGCAGGACGGTCACCCTCCCCGAGGACATCGACCGCGAACTCGAACGCGAAGCCGCGGAGCGCGGCATGTCGGTGTCCGCGGTCCTCACCGAGTACGCCCGGATGCAGCAGGAGGCCCGCCCGGCCCGCAAACCGAAGTTCGAATGGTTCGGCATCGCCGACTTCGATGACCCGGATACCGATCTGAAAGTCGACGAGATCCTCGCACGGGGTTTTGGTAGGGATTGATCGTCATCGATTCCGGTCCGCTCGTGTCAGCCGTCGGCGAACGCAACCCCCGACACGACCTCGCCGTCAGGCTCGTCCGCGCTCACGCGCCGGAGATAGCGGTAGCGTGGCCGGTCGTGGCGGAGGTGGACTATCTCCTCAGGCGGACGGTTGGAAGTCGGCCCGCCAACGCCTTCCTCCGTGGCCTCGGAGCCGGTGAGATGCGCCTGATTTCGCCCACCGAATCCGAGTTCGCCCTCGCCGTATCCGTCTGCGAACAGTACGCCGACCTGCAGCTCCAACTCGCCGATGCCGTCGTCATGGCTATCGCCGACGTTCGCAACCTCCCCATCCTCACCTGGGACTTCCGCGATTTCCGCGCGGTGAAGCGCCGCGACGGCGAGTCCTTCGCCCTGGTGGTGAAGGAGCACGAAGTGCCGGGGCTCGGGGGCCGGTAGCTCCCGCCCGGTTAGAATGGCCCTCATGGGAACCCTCGACGGCAAGAACGCGCTCATCTTCGGCGTCGCGAACGACCACTCCATCGCGTGGGGAATCGCCCGCGCTCTCCACCGCGAAGGCGCCACCCTCGGCTTCTCCTACGCCATGGATGCCCTCGAGCGCCGCGTCCGCCCCCTCGCCGAGCAGGTCGGCTCAGACTTCGTCGAACTCTGCGACGTCGCCGATGACGCGCAGATCGAAGCCGTGTTCGCGAAGGCGAAGGAGCGCTTCGGGACGCTCGACATCCTCGTCCACGCCGTCGCCTTCGCCAACAGGGAAGACCTGATGGGGCGCTTCCTCGATACCAGCCGCGATGGCTTCCGCATCGCTCACGAAATCTCGGTCTACTCCCTCGTCGCCCTCGCCCGCGCCGCCGCGCCCCTCATGCCGAACGGCGGCTCCATCATCACCATGACCTACTACGGAGCGGAAAAAGTGGTGCCCCGCTACAACGTCATGGGCGTGGCCAAGGCCTCGCTCGAAGCAAGCGTCCGCTACCTCGCCGCCGACCTCGGACCCGATGGCATCCGCGTCAACGCCATCAGCGCCGGCCCAATCCGAACCCTCGCCGCGAGCGGCATTAGCGGCTTCCGCGAAATGCAGCGCAAATTCGCCGAAGTGAACCCCCTCCGCCGCGCCATCACCACCGACGATGTCGGCGCGATGGCCGCGTTCCTTGCCGGAGACGGTGCCGCCGCCATCACTGGTGAAGTCATCTACGTCGATGGCGGCTACAACATCCTGGGCATGACCGCCCCAGAACCGGCCGGTTGACCCCGTGACCGCCCCCCAGGCTTCCCCCGCCCGCACCGCTCCCGCTATCGTCCCGTACGACCGGTCCCGCCATGGCGATGGCCCGTGGAACGTGGTCAGGACGGTGTTCGAGGAGTACGGCTTCGAATTCGAGGTCGGTGACTACGATGCCGATGTTGCCCGTCCCGACCAGTTCTACGTCGAACCCCGCGGCGCCTTCGCCGTCGCCGAGGATCCTGCCGGGCGCGTGGTCGGCTGCGTTGGTATCACCAACGAGGGCGGCGGCGAGTTCGAGCTTCACCGCCTCTACGTCCTCCCCGAAGCCCGCAAAGACGGCCTCGGCCGGCGGCTTGTCGAATGGGTGATCGCGGAGGCCCGCGCTCGTGGCGCGATCCGGCTCGTGCTCTTCAGCGACCTCTACCTCCTCGATGCCCACCGTCTCTACGAGCGGATGGGTTTCCGCCGCAACCGCTTCCGGTACGCACCCGACCCGTGGCAGAGCCGCGAGTGGGGTTTCGAGATGACCTTCGGGAGTTCCGACTGATGGCCCGGCCCCGCTGCCTCTGGTGCATGGATCCGCCATTCGACGAGGTTGCCGTCCTCAAGTGGCGCGACGAAGAGCGCGAGCGCCTCACCGTCCCTCTCTGCCGCAAGCACCTCGGGCGATTGCGCGAAGCCGGCGAGCAGGGCCGGGAGTTCAAGGGCTGGCGCTACAAGACCGGCTGGTGGTGACCCGGCCGTCACTCCCATATGCCTACTCCGCTCGCGCGGGCGGCTTCCTGCGCTGGCAGGAACCGGGACTCGTGGTACTTCACGTCCGGCGGGAAGGTTACGACCACCGCCAGGCCCTCCGCCACCAGAGCCTCGCTCAGGAGCGCCCCGTCCGGCAGCCACGGGTGCCGCAGCAGCCGCCCGAACCGATCGCGCTCGCTGACATCCTTCTCCAGGCATACCCAGCCCCCTCCGAGCAGCGCCCTGTTCCGCTCTGAGGCCTCCGGGCCAAACGGCTCCACCGGCCTCCCGGGCGCCACCGTCTCGGGCGTGTCGATCCCGATGTAGCGCACGCGCTCCTCGGAACCTCCGAGCCGCACAACCACGGTGTCGCCGTCCACAACCCGCTGGACCTTCGCCCAGTCGCATGGAGGAAGTGGAGCGGTGGGGCCCGGCGGGCCCTCCTCGGTCAGGATGCACCCCGCCGCTGCTACCAGGAACAAGAGGAAGAGGAGGGCAAGCCGCACGCTACGAGGATAGGGTGGCTTCGCGCCCCGCGCTCACGCCGAACGCCGCAGCCCGGGCAATCGCACCGGTCGGCGTACTGGCACTGGCGGCTCCAGGAGCATCGCGCGAACCGCTGCTGCTTCAACTGGCCGCGAGAAGTAGTTCCCCTGGCCGCGGCCGCATCCCAGCCTCCGGAGGTAGTCCAGTTGCTCGGCCGTCTCCACCCCTTCAGCCGTCACGTCCAGCCGCAGTGCCTCCCCTAGCCGGACGATCGCCCCAACGATCGAAGGCGATCGGTCATCCCCACCCAGGTCCGCAACGAACGACTGGTCGATCTTCAGCGTATCCACCGGCAGCTGTTTCAGGTAGCTCAGCGACGAATACCCCGTCCCGAAGTCGTCGATCGCCAGTCTGACGCCCAGAAGCTTGAGCTGTCCCAGCACGGCCATCGCCACCGGGAGGTTCTCCATCAGGATGCTCTCCGTGATCTCGATCTTTAGCAGCCCGGGCGGCAGCCCGGTCTCCTGGAGGATCGCCTCGACGAACGTCACCAGTCCCGGTTGCCGGAACTCGGCGGCCGAAAGGTTCACCGCGACCACCAGCGGCTCCTGGCCTCCCTGGAGTGCTTCGTTCAGCCGCACCCCCTCCTGGCAGGACTGCTCCAGGACCCATCGTCCGATGTTCACAATCTCTCCCGTCTCCTCGGCGAGAGCGATGAAGTCCGCCGGCGAGAGGATACCGCGGTGCGGGTGGTCCCAGCGCAGCAGCGCTTCCACCCCCACGATCCGGCCGCTTTCGATATCGACCTCCGGCTGGTAATGGAGCAGCAGTTGGCCTCGTTCCACCGCTCGCCGCAACGCGGTGTCAAGGTCCAGGTGGTCCACCGTCACGTCGTCGAACCCGGCCTCGTAGAGCGTGTAGCGCGCCTTGCCGTCCGCCTTGGAGCGGTAGAGTGCCACGTCCGCGCGCCTCAAGAGGTCGGCGATCGTCACATCCGATTTTCCGCTCACCGCGATCCCGATGCTCACCGAACCGAACAACTCGTGGTGCTCCACAGAGAAAGGTCGCGCCATCGAAGCGCAGATCTTCTCCGCCAGCTCCACCGCTGCTGCTTCCGCGGGCTGTGCGCGTACCAGCAGAGCGAATTCATCCCCACCGAACCGCGCGACCACATGCCGGCTCCCCGCCGCAGCCAACAGCCGGTGGCTGAGCGAAACCAGCAACCGGTCGCCGGCGCTGTGCCCCAGGGTATCGTTCAGCACCTTAAACCGGTCCATGTCCAGGAATAGCACAGCGATGGACTCACCTTTCCCCCGCGAAACGCTGAGCGCATCCTTGAAGTGCGCCATGAAGAGCGCCCGGTTCGGCAACCCCGTCAACGGGTCGTGAAAGGCCTGGTGCACCAGCCGCTGCGTCGCTTCCTGCACCCGGCTGGCCATCGCGTTGAAGCCCTCCGCCAGGCGGTCGAATTCACGGATTGATGCTCCCGGCAGTCGCGTCTCCAGCTGCCCCGCAGCCACAGCGTCCATCGCGGAGAGCGTCGACTCCAGCGGACGCACCAGTCTCCGCGCGAGGACTATCGATGCCGAGACCGTCAGCGCCGTCCCTACCACCATCGCCGCCATCACCTCGCCGTCGCCTCCCGAAGCCGCGAACGCCATGGCCGGCGCCAACGCCACCACGAACAGGTAGCGCAACACCAGCCCGGTGATGCTGCGGCCGCTGAGGAGCGCGATCAGCCGTGAGCCCAATGAGGTCCTCCTCCCGCTCGGGGCCCTGAGCGATGACGGTCTAGCGTTAATAGTCGGTAGTCATCGACGCGATGGAAAGGGTGCCTGGATCGGCCGGTTCGGTTGCTGGCCGGTGGGGGCTACCCCTTGCCGGCCCCTTTCCTGCCGCGAGGGCGTGATCAGGGAGAGGGCGGTCGGGCCCTCTCCCTGATCCAGAGGAGGGAGGAGCAAACAGGCTCCGTTGGAGGTTAGCCGAACTGCCACTCCGGCACCGCGAACTTGCATGCCGGACAGTAACGGTCGGTCGGTTCGTAGCCCGCCGAACACTCCGGACAGTGCCGGGCATCGGCCGAACGGACCGGGATGTAGGCGGGCACGCGCGCTTCGACGAACATGCGCTTCCACCAGGGGGCATGGGATTGCCTGAGCATTGGTCTTCGCCTCCGAAGCATTGCCGGCATCGCGCACGGCGCGAGGCCGGGTGGTCCTGAGAGGCGGCAAACGGCAGGCTGAGCGGCTGCCACGCCTCTCCCTACGCCTACGGGGTTAGCTGTCGGGTTCGGCGAGGGAGTCGCCTATCCTTCCGGTGAAGGAATACACCCCATGTGTTGGGTCCCCCGTTCCCCCTTTGCGGAGGGATTCGGCACCAGTGTTTATACCACACGCGCAGGCGGCCGTGTGTGAACTCAGGGTAAACTGCGCCGCGTTCAGGCGACCTTCTGGCCCACCTGTGCCGCAAGGTCCCTGAGCAGGTGGCGGTACTCTGCCAGTGATCTCCCTGGCAGATTGTTCTCGCGCAGCAACCGTGCTACCCCACCGCGGTCCGGCCGGTAATCGCGCGATTCCAGCGTCCCGAGTTCCACCGCCGCCGTCGCGAAGTGGCGCTCCAACGCCTCAGTCACGGCAGTGAGCCGCCCAAGTGCGCGCGCCCGGTCTGTCTCCACCTCGCCCGCCGAACCCCCGCCAAGCTGCGCGATAAACTCCTCGAACTGGTCGTCCGTCAGCTCCACTGCAGCGGCGCTAAGCTGGCTGCGGAACCGTGCCGACCGTCCGGCCGCGTCCGATTTGCCCGGCACCAAGCGCACTGAGCCATGAAGCGTCGCTTCATAGGCCAGCGCCCGTGTCACCAGGTAGCGGATCTGCTCCAGCGCCGCATCCAACCGCGAAACGTGAGAAACGTAGGCGTCGTAGGGCGAAGCAAGAGTCCAGAGTGCACTGCGTACCGACATCGTCCGCACCTCCCGGGGCCCCAGGCCCCGTTTCAGGGATCGTTACTCCGCCGCAGGAAATCTTCAACATCCCTCAGCACGTCGTCCGCCGATGGAAGCTCCGCTTCCCCTCCGTCAGGAGCGAGGTCCGGCGACTGCTCGAAGAACCCGTACTGCTCCTCCAGCGTCCGGATATACGCCCCAATCTGGTCGTCCCCGCCCGAAGCCTCCTCCACCCGCTCAAGGAACCGCTCCGAGGCTTCCTCGAGGTCTCCTACGGGTGCCGGCAGGTCAGTCACCGGCTCCAACGCGCGCAACAGCGCAAGAGTCGCAGGCGGGTTCTCCGCCACGTTCAGGTAGTGCGGGACGTTCGCGAACAGGCTGATAAGCGAGGCACCGCGCAGCCGCAGCTCCTCGTGCAGCACCCCCACGATGCCGGTCGGTCCCTGGTAGCGCGAAGCTCCCAGCCCGAAGCGCGCCGCCAGCCTCGCGTCCGCCGAACTCCCCACGACCGGGATTGGTCGCGTATGCGGCGTTGCCGCCGGCCGCGCTCCGATGGTGCAGACGAGTTGCGGCTCGGTCCCCATCACCGCGTCCGCGATCCCCGTCGCGAACTCCCGCCAGCGGAGGTTCGGCTCCACCCCCCGCACCACCACCAGGTCGTGGTCGAGGCCGGGCAGTGTCGCCGCGAACGCCTCGTTCTGGGGCCAGTCCAGCTGTCGCACGCCGCCCTCGTCCAGCCGCACATGCGGTCGAGTCTCCGTGAAGACGTAGTACTCCTCCGGGTCGACCGTAAGGAACCGCTCCGCGTTGTGCGCTTCGATGAGCCGCTGGGCGGCATCCGTCGATACCGTCCCCGTGTCGCTCCAGCCCGCAAAGGCCATCACAACAACGGGTGACCGCAGACCTTCAACCGGCGTGACGGTAAACCCTTCCACCGCGACCTAGGGTACGCCCTCCGCCCGTTGGGGTCAGGCCGGCTACTCCTCGTACCGCACCAGCACAAGGCATGAGTTCTGACCGCCGAACCCGAACGAGTTCTTCAGGGCCACCCGTACTGCCGCCTGCCGCGCTTCGTTTGGCACGTAGTCGAGGTCGCACGTCGGGTCCGGGACCTCCTGGTTGATGGTCGGGTGAATCATCCCCGTCTCGATCGTTTTCACGGTGGCCACCGTCTCCATCCCCCCGCTCGCCCCAAGCCCGTGCCCGATGAGGCTCTTCGTCGCGCTCACCGGGATGCGGTACGCGTCCTCCCCGAACACCGTCTTCAGCGCGTTCGTCTCAGCCGTATCGCCAAGCGGAGTGCTCGTCGCATGCGCGTTCACGTAGTCGACCTCCTCCCGCGCGACCCCGGCGTCCTCGAGGGCGGCGATGATCGCTCGCGCCGCTCCCTCCCCGTCCTCCGGGGGCGCGACTACGTGGAAGGCGTCGCAGGTGCACCCGAACCCCGCCAGTTCGGCATAAATCCGCGCCCCGCGCGATCGGGCATGCCCCTCGCTCTCCAGGATCAACGCCCCGGCCCCCTCGCACGGGACGAACCCATCACGCGCGCCGTCGAATGGCCGGCTTGCCTTCACCGGGTCACCCTCGAAGGACGTCACCGCCCGCATCACGCTGAATCCCGCAAGTCCGAGCGTCGATGTGCCCGCTTCGCATCCACCCGTGACCACAACCTCCGCCCGGCCCGTCCGGATCACCATCCCCGCCTCCCCGATCGCCTGTGTGCCCGCCGCGCACGCCGTGACGATCGTCCCGTTGTACCCTCGGAGTCCGTACTGCAGTGCCACCTGGGCCGCCGCCATGTTCCCGAGTGATTTCGGGAAGTAGAGCGGGTCGAGTCGCATCCCCCCGCGTTCGAACAGCGTCTTCGCCCCCTCCTGGATGTCGGGGTAACCGCCACCTCCGTTGCCGATGAGGACGCCTGCGCGGTTCCGGTCCAGCCGCTCCAGGTCGAGCCCGGCATCCTCCAGCGCCTGGGCGGCGCTCGCCACCATGAACTGCGTGAACCGCGCCATCCGCCGCGATGCTTTGCGCTCGATGAAGCGCGTCGGGTCCCACTGCTTGACCTCCCCCGCGATCTTGCAGGGAAAGCCCGCCGGGTCGATGAGCGTCAGGGGCGCGATGCCTGAACGCCCGGCTACCATGTTGTCCCAGAACTCGTCGACTGTCTGCCCGGCTGGTGTGATCGCCCCCAGCCCGGTGACCACCACGCGGGTGCGTTTCCGAAGCGTTTCGTTCATAGCGGTGGCTCAAGCGTACAGTGGCCGTGGATCCGTGTCAGGTACTTCCGCCCTCGGACCACGAAAGCGGGCACTGGCCGCACTTGCCCCGCGTGCAGTAGTCCTGATGCAGCAGCAGCGCGCCCTGGACATCGGCCGCTCCCTGGAACGCCCCGTGCCCGAGCCAGCCCTCCAGCCGCTTTAGTTTCCCGTACGTTCCCGGCGAAGGCAGTGCGCCAAGCACCGCGAGCGCCTCGTCCCCTGCGATCCCTGCCGCCAGCCCCACCGGCAGAACGGCGTTCACCGCAAGCTCGACTGCCGTCGAGCGTCCGATGCCCGGCGCTCTCAGGGCGCGCATCAGCTCCCCCGCGTCGCCACACTCCAGGTCCGGCCATTTCGGGGCGGCG
>CAYPAZ010000081.1:0-9193 GCA_964408835.1 uncultured Anaerolineaceae bacterium | reverse complement strand
CGCTGTGCCAGCTCGGCCGTGGTCAGGTCCACGCCCCAGTCGTGACGCAGCGTGGCCGTGTAGTGCCGCAACGTTTCCGTCATCCGTTCGTGGAACAGCTTGACCTCGCCGCGCTCCAGCAGACCGGACTGCCGCAGCGCGCGCAGCTGCTCGAGCGCTGTGGTACGCGGCGGCACGGCGGGCACGATCGCGACGACCGCCGCCTTGCGCTCGCCGCTGGCCAGCAGCAACACAGCCCGCGCCGAGAGGATCTCGCTGAGGCCGAGCGTGAGCCCCGTACGGGGCGCGTGATCCCCCCAACAGCGGGCTGCAGCTTGCCGCGTCGTCTCATGGAGGGACACGAGGCGTGCGCCTTCATGCGGCTTGCTCCCCGGTTCGTTGAACCCCAGATGTCCGTTCATCCCGATCCCGAGCACAACGAGGTCGAGTCCCCCGGCTGCCGCCAGGGCCCCGGCGAACCGCTCGCATTCGGCTCGTCGATCCGCCACCTCCGGGTCGAACTGCTCAACATCCCCCGCTCCCGGGATGAGCCGCCAATGACGCTCGAAGTACGCGCGGTTGTTGCATGGGTGAACCCTGGGCCCCCCGTACTCATCGATGGCGAACGCGCGAAGGGCTGGAAGCCCTACCCGCGACAGGGCGGCGTACATCGGACCAGGTGTGTCGCCCGTGGCAAGGCCCACGACCGGGTTTTCGCGCTCCCCGGCCAGCATGAGAAACGCCTCTGCAGCCCGGCGTCCGAACCTCGCGGGCGCCACGACCTCTACTCGCATCTCCTAGCCAGCCGCTGCGGGCGCGAGTTCCTGCTCGAACGCTTCCAGCGCACCGAGGAACGCCGCGGGTTGCTCCTCGGCCCCGAGGTGTCCCACCTTCCTCAGGACCTCGTGCCGGGCGCGGGCGATGGTGGCTGCAAGCCGCTCGCCCGTGGCGATCGGAACCACCGTGTCCACCTCGCCCGAGAGCACAAGCGTGGGCACCGAGATTTGTGAGAGGTCCGCCGGCTGCTCCCCGACGACTGCCTCGAACATCGCCTCAAGACACTTCGCTGTGCCCTTGAAGAGGAGCGGCCCTGCGTACCCGTCCACCACTTCACGCGTCACGAAAGCTGGGTCGAACACCATCCCTCGGAGCCCTCGCCCGATGGCCCCCTTCACAAGCCACGGCATCCGCGCCGCGATCAGTCCTGCTCGGACAAGGCCCCGGCTCCGCTGCTGGCCACGCTCCCACCGCGCTCGGTCGCTGGCGTCCACCGATGAGATCAGTACGAGCGCTGTCACCTTCCCGGGATGACGGATCGCCAGCCGCTGGGCGATGCCGCCACCCATCGAGTGCCCCACCACGACTGCGTGCTCAAGCCCGAGCGAGTCCATGACACGAGCTACGCGGTCCGCCTGATCGTCATGGCCCAGCGGCAAGGTGGCGTCTCGTGAGCTGTAGCCAAACCCGGGAAAGTCGATAGCGACAACCTGGTGCCCGCCGGCGAGAGGCTCCATGACCGAACGCCAGCTGAACGTCGAGCCGCCAAAGCCGTGAAGCAGCACGACGGGTGGCCCTTCGCCCCGCTCGATCAGGTGGATGCGCTCGCCATCGAGGTCGAGGACTCGGCCCGGGGCTTCCCGGTCCTCGACGCGCACGGGTCGGCTCCTGCGCGATGAATGCGCGGCAACCGCGGCGGCGCCCGCAAACGCGAAAGCGGGCAGGAGCAACAGCCTTCTCACCAGTTACCCTCGCGGAACAGTTTGCTGAGTTCTCGGATGGCCCCGGGCATCCTCGGGCCGTACCACCATAGTAGCTTGCCATCGATCAGCAGCGTTGGCGCGATCGATGCGAACTCGCTCCGGTGGCTCTCGCCGAACGGGTAAGGCTCATCGGGGAGGAGGATGAGCTCGGGGGCCAGGTCCCGGAGTTCATCCTGCGACACCTCGGGATAGCGTGGCCGCTCCCCGAGCACGTTCACCGCCCCGCAGGCCCGCAGCAGGTCATGCCCGTAGGACGCGCTGCCGAGCCCCATCAGCGGCTCGCGCCAGATGGCCACGAACACGCGGGGCCCCTGTCCCTCAGCGTCACCAGCCAGCGCCTCACAGTCGCTCGCAAGCTGCGACGCTCGCTCTTCCGCGTCGAGCCTCTCCCCCACCTGCCGCACCATCTCCACGGCTTCGGCGACGGAATTGGGGTCGGTCAGGAGGACATCGAGACCTGCCTCGCGCAGCGCCTCGATGTCCTCTTTGCGGTTCTCCTCTTTGTTCGCCAGCACGAGGTCGGGCCGGATGTCCAGGATCCGCTCGATGCGCGGGTTCTTGGTCCCGCCGACGACAGGCACAGATCCCACGCTCCCCGCCGGCTCGATGCAGAATCGGGTTCGCCCGGCGAGCCAATCGCCGCGGCCAAGCCAGAAAACGAGCTCAGTGAGGCTTGGCACCAGCGAGACAACCTTCGGAGGCATCCGTAAAGCATCGGACGCCAGGGCCGGAACAGGAAGCACCCCCGGCGGTGGGCCAGGGGTGCTTCCCGTGGAGAGAACCAGCTCGATCAGGTCAGGCGGGGAACGTCCCCAGCGTGATGCGAAGCGTCTGCAATTCGGCGCCGCGGTAGATCTCAACGTCAACCGTGTCGCCGGAGTTGGTGCGGATCAGCGCCACCGCGAGGTCGGCCTCCGTGGCGATGGCCATGCCGTCGATCGAGACGATGACATCACCGGCGAGCATCCCGGCGAGGTCCGATGGCCCGCCTGCCGTCACCTGGCCGACCACGATGCCTCCTTGTGAGTCGGGGACACCGAGTTCCCGCGCTTTGGCCGGCCGGAGTGCTTCAAAAGCCCCGATGCCGAGGAATCCACGGTTCACCGAGCCGGATTCCAGCACCTCCTCGAAGACGGCTTTCACCGTGTCGACTCCCACCGCGAAGCCAATCCCCTGGGCCACTCCTCCCGTCGTCGGGTCCGGCGCGAGAGAGGTGTTCACGCCGATCACCTCCCCGTACAGGTTCACGAGCGGGCCACCGCTGTTGCCGTGGTTGATTGCCGCGTCCGTCTGGATGGACCCGAGGATTCCGGAGAACGTCTCGCTGATGCCCCGGTTCTTCGCGCTGATTATCCCGCGCGTCACCGTGAAGGTCGTGGCCTCGCCGCCGCGGAGGTCAAGCGCGTAGCCGAGCGCCACCACATCCTGACCCACATACGTCTCTGCGAGGCTGCCGAGTTGGACCGCCTGCAAGCCGGTGACCGGCACCAGGAGTACCGCGAGGTCAGTCCGCTCGTCGGCGCCGACGACGGTGGCGGTGTACGCCGCGCCATCGTTGAATGTGACCGTGATGGCCGTCGCCACCTGGCCCAGGCGGTCCACGATCACGTGCCGGTTGGTGATGATGTAGCCGTCCGAGTCCACGACGAACCCGGTCCCCACGCCGCTGTTTGTGGATATGCGGACGACGGACGGCTCGAGCAACCTCACGATCTCGGCGGGAGTGAGCTCGTTCGAGAAGGCGACTTCCGGGCTTGGGGTCGGGCTTCCGGCGATGTCCGCCGCATCGGCGGTTGGCGAAGGTAGCGCAGCCGGACTGCCGTTCCCCGAGCAGGCGAAGCCGAAAGCGCTCAAGCCAATGGCTACGGTCGCTGCAAGGGGCAAGAGGGACGGGCGCATGCGGGAGCTCCCCTGGATGAACATCGCGGTCAGTGTTGACCATGGCGGCCCAATGCTCCGTAAAGCACGGAATCGTGAGGTAAAGGGCGCCCGTTGCGGAGCTGCCAGCAGTGGTATCATCCGGTCGGTGGGGATTTGATGACACAGGGTAACCCCGGACCCGCTGGCCTCCGTGGCCTCATCCGAATCGGCGCTGCCAGTCGCGCAGACGACTCCCCCTTCGCCCTCCGCGCCGCCTGGTCCGATGAAGCCCTTATGGCCGCTATCGCGGTCCAGGACGAGCAGGCGTTCGCTGTCCTCTATGAGCGCTGGGTCGACCTCGTCTACTCCACCGCAGTCCGTGTCCTGCTCGATTCACAACTCGCCGAAGATGCCACCCAGGACGTGTTCGTCCGGCTCTGGCGCCGGCCCGAGACGTTCATCCCGGCTCGCGGCCGCTTCCAGAGCTGGCTGCTCAGCGTGGTGAGAAACCGTTCCGTCGATGAGCTGCGAGTCCGCGGACGCCGCCGTCGCCGGGAGGTCCTGACGTTCGGGGACCCGGAGGAACAGGATCACCACCCGCTCGCCGCCGCCGTCACTGACCCAATCGCCGGGGCGCAGCGGATTGAAGAGCGTGCCATGGTCCGCTCTGCACTGGCGGATCTGCCGGCTGACCAGCGCCGGACGTTGGAACTCGCCTACTTCGGTGGTCTGACCCAGGCGGAAATCGCGCTCGAATTGGGCCAGCCACTCGGTACCATAAAAACTCGCATGCGCCTTGGGATGCAAAAGCTCCGAAAGGCCCTCGAAGATCGTATATAGGTTGAGGGCTTTCGCCGCATGAGCATTGATCACCTCTCGCCGGAGCAGGCGGACGAATACGCGTTGGGTGCACTTGAGCCCGACGACGATCGTCGCGTCGCCCTGCATTTGCTTGAGTGCGACCGCTGCCGGTTGCTTGTGGAGCGCGCCCAGGACATCGCCGCGATGTTGGCCCTGACGACGCCTCTCCGCCGGCCGCCGCAGACGCTTCGCCGGCGGGTGTTCGAAGGCGCGGGGCTGGCTCGGCCCGGACTCTTCAGCCGCCTTGGACGCGTGGCCTCAGTCGCGGCGGTCGTCGCCGCCGTTGGGATTGCCCTCGCCGCCCTCACCGGGATGGTCTCGCTCCGGGGCCAGGTGCGGGACCTGCGCGAGGCCAACGTCGAGTTCGCCCGCCAGATCGTGGACGCCGAGTCGCAGAAGGTGGAAATCGCCGCGCTGACCCAGAAGCTCAGCGAAGCCGAACGTGCCACGTCGACCCTCCAGCGGGAGGCCAAACGAGATCAGGATCTCCTCCTCGCACTCATGTCCCCGAACAGCGACGTTGCGGGCGTCTTTGCGGTCGGCGACAACAACAACGCGGTTGGTAGCCTGGTGTGGGACCGCGAACAGAAGCGCGTCTGGTTTGTTGCGAACGGGCTTATGCGGCTTTCGAGCCAGGAGACGTACCAGATCTGGGCCAAGTCGGGAGAGTCGTTCGTGTCCCTGGGCACGTTCAACGCTGACGAGACCGGGTTCGCCTACTTCCATACATACGTGCCGCTTGGACTCCAGGGCTACGACGGCGCGGTGGTAACGGTCGAACGCTGGGGCGATGGCGCCGAACGCGGAGGGCCGAGCGTCTTCGTACTCGACCTGACCGGCTTCCGCCAGTAGGCAGCCCCTGCGCGGCTCTGGCCCGCTGGCCGATAATGGCGACTAAGGGTCCTGTTCATCCGTACGGGTTCGTTCGCCCGCACGGACGACGGAGCGACTCCGGCGGTCCGCCCCCCGACGGAGACCAGGAGGTTGTGTGCTGAACGCCATCCTCCTCGATTGCGGCGCCGCTGTGCTGAAGCAGCTGAAGCCGCTCCTGGCGGACCGTGGCTACAGAGTGTTACTCGAAGCCACTGAATCCCCGCGTCCCGAAGGTTCCTCGATCGTCGTAGTAGGCCCCTCACCCGCCCAGGCCGCTCGCGTCCACGAAGTCTCCCTCTCCGCCCGCTACGACACCGGGATCATCGCCCTTACCTCACCCGCCACCGATCACCCGGAGCGGCTTGTCCGCGCCGGAGCCGATGACATCCTCCAGCTCCCCGCGAGCGACGCCGATCTCACGAGGATGCTGGACCTGGCCGAGGCCCGGACTGCAGCCCGGATGACGCTGGCCACATCCCGGCCCGGTTCGCCCCTGGAGTCCATGCTATTGGACCAGGTCAAGGCGGCGGTGATCGTGACCGAGCCGCGCGGCCGCATCGTCTATTGGAACCGCTTCGCCGAGCAGCTCTACGGGTGGACACGGGAGGAGGCGCTCGGTCGCGACATCGACCGGGTCACCCCGGCCGGCATGTCTCAGGTCCAGGCAGCTGAGATCATGGATCGACTCAGGAGTGGAGAGGCATGGGAAGGGGAGTTCACGGTGCGCCGGAAGGACGGCACCGAGTTCGTCGCCCACGTCGTCGATGCTCCCCTGCGTGACAGCTCCGGCGAACTCATCGGCGTCGTGGGCGTCTCGTCCGATATGACGGCGTTGCGCACCGCCCGCGCCGAGGCTGAGCGCCTGAACAGCCTGCTCGCCCATGTCGTCGGCGCGGCTTCCACCTGGGTCGGGATCATCGACCTTGAAGGCAACTACACCTACACCAACCGCGCCGGGGAGGAGATCACGGGCTTCTCCGAGGCAGAGCTCCTGACCATGAATTTCCGCGACGTGGTCGCGCCGGGACACCAGGCGCGGACAGCCGCGATGATCGAGGCCAGCGTTGGCAGCCGTGACCCTGCCACGGGCGTGATTGTAGAGATCGTTCGTCGCGACGGAGCTCGCCGGACCCTCCGCGTTTCGGTCGGTCCCCTGGTGCAGGACGGCGACGTGGTCGCGGTTGTTGGCACCGCCGAGGACGTAACCGACGAGATGCGTCAGGTGCGAGACCTGCAGCGCCTTGCGCTCATCTATGAGCACATCAGCGACGCGGTGATCGTCTCAGACCTCGATCGGCTCATCGTGGACATGAACCCGGCCGCTGAGCGGTTGACAGGCTATGCGCGCGACGAGGCTCTCGGCATGCCGACCACCAAGCTGCTCCGGGCTGAAGACGCCGACCGCATCGCGCGCGAGGCGCGGACAGGCGTCGAGAGCGAAGGAGCATGGCAGGGCGAGGCTGTCTTTGTCCGGAAGGACGGGACGCTCGGGGTGTGCGAGACGGTGACAGCCGCCCTGTATGACGAAAGCCGCGTTGCCATCGGGCGCGTCGCCGTGCACCGCGATGTCACCCAGCGCCGGATGATGGAAGCGGCCGAGCGAGAAGCTGAAGCGTTCCGGGCCTGGGTGATGGAGAGTGTTTCGGAGGCGATTTTTGCACTCGACTTCGATGGTCACGTCACGCTGGCCAACGGGCGAGCGGAACAACTGGTCGCCCGGCCGATGGAAGAGTTGCTCGGCCAGCACTTCAGTGCGTTCCTTCAGCCCGCCGCTGCGGAGGACCTGGCCCGGACCTACGTCGAACTCGTGGGCCAGGGCGCTGAGAGTGTCCAGTATGAAACCGACATCGTCCGGCCCGACGGCTCGTCGCGGCGGGTGCTATTCACCGCCGCTCCGCTCCGGCGTGACGGTGAATTCGTTGGCGTCGTAGGTACCGGAGAGGACATAACAGATCGGGTCGCGCATCAGAACCTCATCCGCGAGAGCGAGTCACGCTTCCGCGCCCTCGCCGAGGCGGCGTTCGATGGCGTCATTGTCTGCCGCGACGCAGTAATCATTGAGGCGAACGACGCCGCGGCGCGGATGTTCGGGTACGAACCCCCGGAGCTGCCCGGGATGTCCAGCTTCGCGCTCCATCCAGACGACGCGAGGCCCCTCGTGCAGGCCAGGCGCCGGGGCGGGAACCAGGCGCCCTACGAGGTCCTGGGTCTCCGCAAAGACGGTTCCACATTTCCCGTTGAGCTTGTCGGCAGAGACTGTGACTTCCAGGGGCAGCCCGCGCGGATCACGGCGATGCGTGACCTGACGGAGAGAAAGCGCGCCGCGGAAGCGCTCGCCCGGGCCGAAAAACTTGAAAGCCTGGGCGTGCTGGCAGCTGGCATCGCGCATGACTTCAACAACATTCTCGTTGGCATCCTGGGCAACGCCGGCGTGGCCCGGCGTGAGCTCCTGCCCGGCTCGGTAGCCCGCGAAGCGCTCGGCGAGATCGAGTTCGCGGCCAACCGGGCAGCGGATCTTGCGCGAAGCATGCTTGCCTACTCGGGCACAGCTACCGTCGCGCTGGAACCGGTGGATGTCGGCGCAGCCGCGGAGGAGATGCTCCAGCTGGCACGGACCACGGTTGCCTCCGCGGCAAGTGCGAACCTGGAACTTCAGTCCGGCCTTCCCCGCGTGGTGGCGGACCCCGGCCAGGTGCGCCAGGTGCTATTCAACCTCATTCTCAACGCCCTCGAAGCCGTGGCCGACTCCGGAGGGACCGTCGAGATCACGACATCGCTCCACAAGCCGGGCGCGCCGCTTCCAGATGGTGCCGCCCTTGTCGGCCCCGAGCCCGATCCGACGATGCCCTACGTGGCCGTCACAGTCTCCGATGACGGGCCGGGCATGGCACCCGAAGTCCGCGAAAAGATCTTCGACCCCTTCTTCACAACCAAATTCACAGGGCGTGGCCTCGGCCTCGCTTCTGTGCTCGGCATCGTCTCCGCTCACTCTGGCGCTATCGCGATCCAGACCAGCCCGGGCGCGGGCACTGCACTCACGGTTCTGCTCCCGGCGGACACCGCTGCTGCCGCCGACCGTCGTGCCCCGTCCACCGTCCCCGCCGGCTGGAGAGGCAGCGGGACTGTGCTGGTCGTGGACGACGATGACGGCGTCCGGGCCGTCACCCGCCGGGCTCTTGAGCAGATGGGCTTCCGCGTGGTCCTTGCAGCCGACGGAGTCGAAGGCGTCGAACGGTTCAAGGCTGAGGCCGATGTCATCGTCTGCGTGTTGCTGGACATGACCATGCCCCGGCTGGATGGCGCCCGCACGAGCGAGGCAATCCGCGAAATCCATCCCGATGTGCCCGTAGTGCTCATGAGTGGGTACACGGAGCAGGAGGCGCGGGAGCGCTTCACCGGCGCAGAGATCACCGCGTTCCTGCAGAAGCCGTATCCGGTCGAGAACCTGCGCGCACTGCTCGCGTCCCTGGTCGGTTAACTCTCCGCCCGCGGGATCCCTGCCAGGCCCAGGAACTCGTCCTCCCACTCAAGCACCATCGTCACAAGTCGCGAGTCGATGGGCCCGGGGTTCCCCGAGACTCCGCGCATTGTGAACTCCTCCTCGAGCGTCCGGGCGATGTCCTCCAATGGCCGTGCCTGAACTCCAAGCGCCCGTTCCGTCGCCAGGACGAGCTCCACCAGCTCGCCCGCCACGAAGACGCCATCTTCCTGCAGCTGCTCCCAAACCCACTCCGCGCACTCAGTGAAGAGTTCGCCGGAGAGGCGGCCCTCCCCGTCCGTCATGGGGCCGGCGCTCCCACTTCTTCCCGGATCTTCTTCAGCCGGTCGACGTTCTCTTTGTCGGGCCCACCGCCATCGAT
>CAYPAZ010000080.1:0-9209 GCA_964408835.1 uncultured Anaerolineaceae bacterium | reverse complement strand
TCGGACCTGGTGCTGCTGTTGATTGCCGACGCGGCGCAGGCGAAGGAGTACGAGAAGATCTTCGCGGCGATGCGGCCGGGGACGACGTTGGGACTCTCGCACGGGTTCCTGGTTGGGCACCTGAAGAGCATCGGGGCGTCTTTCCCCGAGAACATCAATGTCGTCGGAGTGTGCCCCAAGGGGATGGGGCCTTCGGTACGGCGGCTCTACGAACAGGGGGCGGATGTGGACGGGGCGGGGATCAACGCGAGCTTCGCAGTGCACCAGGATGTCACGGGCCGGGCCACGGACATCGCGCTTGGGTGGTCGGTGGCGCTTGGGGCACCGTACACGTTCGAGACGACGCTCGACTCGGAGTACCGGTCGGACATCTTTGGGGAGCGCGGGATCCTGCTCGGGGCGGTACACGGAATCGTCGAGGTGCTGTACCGGCACTTCGCGGCGGATGGGATGAGCGCCGAGGAGGCGTTCATCAACTCGGTGGAGTGCATCACGGGACCGATCAGCCGGACGATTTCGCACCATGGGATCCTGGCAGTCTATGAGGCGTTCGAGGGGGATGACCGGGAGACTTTCCGGCGAGCGTACTCAGCCGCCTACCACCCGGCGTACGAGGTCCTGTGGGAGATCTACGACGAGGTAGCTTCCGGGAACGAGATCCGCAGCGTGATCATGGCCAACGAGCGGTTCGAGAAGTACCCGATGGGGAAGATCGACGGGACGCCGATGTGGGCTGTAGGGGAAGCGGTCCGGAAGCAGCGGGGGTCGTTCCAATCGCCGCTGAACCCGATCGCGGCCGGTGTGTATATCGCGACGATGATGGCGCAGGTGGACTTGCTGAAAGAGAAGGGGCATCCGTATTCGGAGATCGCGAACGAGTCGATCATCGAGGCGGTTGATTCGCTGAACCCGTACATGCACTTCCGGGGGGTGGCCTTCATGATCGACAACTGTTCGACGACGGCGCGCCTTGGGGCGAGGAAGTGGGCGCCGCGGTTCGACTACAACCTGATGCAGAATGCTTTGCCGAAGATCGCGTCGAACGCGCCGGCCGACGAGGCCCTGATGAAAGCGTTCGAGAGCAACACGATCCACGGAGTGCTGGCCAAGTGCTCGGAGCTGCGGCCGCCGGTGGATATCGCGATCCTGGAGTAGCCCCTGGACAGGAGCGGGCGGGTGTAAACTGGTGCATCCGCGGCAAACGTGCCGGGGAGGGGAGCGCCCGGCAACCGGTGAGCGAACAGCGTGTCCTGACCCCCCGCCTCGTTGGACGGGATGATGTGATCGCAGCGTTGCAGCAGCTGGCGAGGGGTGTTGCAAGCGGCGATGGGTCCGTTGCCCTGATCTCCGGAGAGGCGGGGATCGGAAAGACCCGGGTTCTTGGGAACCTGCGCCGCGAGCTTGAGGCCGAGGGGTGGCGCGCAGTCCGCGCTGCCTGCTACGAGGAGGACCGAAACACGCCGTTCTCGGCTGTGGCCGACCTGCTAAGGGCGCTCCACATGCTGGACGAACCCGGGTGGATGGAGGGGCTGAAGCCCGAGACCGGGCTAATCTCGCGCGTCTTCCCTCGGCTGGGCGCCGACCTCGAGCCTCAGCCCGAGCCACCGGACCAGGAACCCGCGCAGCTTCGGGCCCGCCTCGCCGACGCCCTGCACGGAGTACTCTCTGCCTGCGTCAAGCGGGGGCCTTTGCTGGTCGCGATCGAGGACATCCACTGGGCTGATGAGGGGAGCCTGGAGGTGCTGCTGCGCCTGGCTCGACGCGTGGAGGGGCTGCCGGTTCTCCTGGCGTTCACGCTGCGCGATGAGGATGCAGGCCCGGCCGTGGACCATCTGGTGAGTGAGCTAGCACGTGAACGCCGAGTCGAGGAGGTAGCTCTTGAGCCATTGACCCTGGGGCAAACGGATTCGATGGTCCGCACGATCCTCGGGCATGAGCTCCCGCTGCGATCGGACTTCCTGCACGCGCTATACCAGCTCACGGACGGTAACCCATTCTTCATCGAGGAGGTGGTGGGGCCACTGTTGAGCGAGCGAGGTGAAGGCATCGGGTCGACAAGCATCGCTGAACTCCGCATCCCGAGGAGCGTGAGGGAAGCGGTCGTCCGCCGTGTGCTGCCGCTGCCGGAGCCTGCACGGCATCTTCTGAACGTCGCAGCGGTAGCTGGCGTCCAGTTCGACGTGGAACTGCTGCAGCGTGTGACGGGCCTTGATGATGCGGCCATGCTGGAGTCGATCAGGGCACTGACCGGCGCACGGCTCGTGGTGGATGAGGGGGCCGGGGTCCTGGGATTTCGGCACGCTCTGACCCGCGAGGCGGTACGGGGTGAGATGCTCTCGCTGGAGCGGCGGTCGCTGAGCCGGCGGCTGGCGGAGGCCTTGCAAAGCGCCCGGGGCGGAGACCTTCAGGAACGAGTTGAGGACCTTGGTGCTCTGTTCCTGGAGGCGGAGGACTGGGCCAATGCCTTCCGGTACGCGAGCGAGGCAGGCCGCAGGGCGCTGAATATGTACTCCCCCGTGACGGCGTTGGGACAGTTCAGTCGCGCGCTCGAGGCGGCGAGCCACCTGGCGGCGGATCAGCGGGCGCAGGAGGCCGAGGTGGTCCGGCTGCGGGGTACCGCCCAGGAGGCTATCGGGGACTTCGAACGGGCGAGGACCGACTACGAGAACGCGGTGGCGCGTGCCGGGGCAGCCGGCGACGGAGAGACTCGCTGGCGGGCTCTGCTGAACCTGGGTTTGCTCTGGGCTTCGCGCGATTACACCAGGTGCGAGCCGTACTTCCGGATGGGCCTGGAGCAAGCGCGCGCGATCGGTGACTCGGGGGCGATCGGCCACAGCCTGAATCGGCTGGCCAACTGGCACTCCAACATCGGTGAGTACGAACGAGCGGCGGAACTCAGCGAGGAGGCGCTGGCGACGTTCCGAGCCGCGGGAAACCAGGAGGGGGCGGCGGAGACGCTGGACCTGCTGGGGATGACCTTCACGCAGGCGATGCAGCTGCCGCGGGCGGCGAACTGCTATCGCCAGGCGATCTCGCTGCTGGAAGAGCTCGATGACCGGCGAACGCTGGCATCAGCGCTGGCCTCCATCCAGATAGGAAGCGGGACGTACCAGACTGACATGGCGGTCCCCGCACTTCCGCTCACTGAAGGCAGCGCCTTCGGATCGCGCGGACTTCTACTGGCGCGAGAGTGCGGCTCGAAGGCGGCGGAGGCGTACGCGCTCTGGCAACTGGCGTTTTCGCTAGGGCCGCAGGGGGCATACGGCCAGGCGTTGACTTTCGGCGAGGAGGCGCTGGCCATTGCGCAGCAGATCGGGCATACGCAGTGGGAGCTTGCGGCGCATTGCGCGCTCGGTGGGGTGTACACAGATCTGCTCTACCACGAGGCGGCGACTGCGCACCTTGAGCAGGCTGTGGCCTTAGCCCAGAAGATGGGCGCCGCCTTCTGGTCATGGCAGGCATCGGCACTGCTGATCGATGCGCTGGTCTGCTCGGGGCAACCGGAGGCCGGACTGAGACTGTTCGAGGAAGCGGTCGAGCGGGGACCCGAACCGCTCGGGGGGCGGCACCTGTACGTGGCCAAGGGTGACGCTTTGCTGGCGCTGGAGCGCTCCGAGGAAGCGCTGGAAATCGCAGAGCTTCTCATGCGTCTGACCAGGGCGAGCGGACGGGCAGAGACAGCGCTACGGGTGGCCCGATTGGCGGGCCGCGTACGGGTAGCGGCCGGCGACCTGGAGGGAGCGCTTGAGCTGCTGAGCGAGGCGGAGGCTGCCGCCGGGCAGCAAGGGCACCTCTCGCTGGCGTGGCGACTCAATGCGGATATGGCGCATGCCTGGCTGGCAGCGGGTGACCGTGACGCGGCAAGGGCCGCCGCGGACAAGGGTTTACGACTGGTCGAAGGGTTGGCTGAGCGGATCCCTGATGAGCCCCTGTCTCTGCAGTTCCGGGAACGGGCGTTTGCCCGGCTGCCCGGCGGCCTGCGGAGGCGGCAGGCGGGAGATTCGGTTGGGCGGCTCACACGCCGCGAAGCGGAGATCGCCGTGCTGGTCGCCCGGGGCCTGACGAATCGTGAAATCGCCGAGGAACTGGTGCTGAGCACACGGACGGTGGAGACCCACATCGCGAACGCACTGGCGAAGATGGGCTTCGCGACCCGTGCGCAGCTGGCGGGTTGGGCGGTCGAGCAGGTCTTCCGGGGGTAGCGCCCTGCTCCTTCGATTTCCGTAGTCCCCCGGGTGGATCTCCGTAGTCCTACGGATCACCTTCGCGGGCGCGCTGGCGAGACTGGCCACCGACACCACCGTGGAGGTCGAGAAGCGAACAACCCAGGCCCGCAGGCGCGAGGACAACCACCAGGACAGGTAAGACACACACAACGGAGGAGAAGGAAATGACCAGCACACTGACCCAGACCATCGACGAGACCAAGCTCAACGGGATCATCGGACAGGCGGTGACGGACTTCGGCGGGACGATCTCGGCGGCGCTCGTCGTCATCGGCGACAAGCTCGGGCTGTACAGGGCGTTGAACGAGGCGGGGCCATCGACCCCTGCGGAACTGGCGAGCAGGACGGGCACCAGCGAGCGGTACTTGCGCCACTGGCTGCTGAACCAGGCATCGGCTGGCTACATCGACTACACGCCGGAAACGGGGCGGTATTCGCTCTCACCGGAGCAGGCAATGGTATTCGCGGACGAGGATAGCCCCGCCGCGATGGTCGGAGGCTTCGAGTTGATGACTGCGGCGATCAAGGCCGAGCCGCGCATCGCGGAAGCGATGCGGAGCGGCAAGGGACTGAACTGGGGCGAGCACGACGCGGGGCTTTTCAGCGGCACCGCGCGATTCTTCAAGCCGGGCTACGTCGGGAACATTGCGCAGAGCTGGATCCCGGCGCTGACCGGGATCGAGCCGAGGCTGCAGGAGGGCGGGACTGTGGCCGACATCGGCTGTGGCTTCGGCACATCGACGATCATCATGGCGCAGGCGTACCCGAACACACGATTCTTCGGGTTCGACAACCACGGGCCATCGATCGAGGCCGCGAAGAAGGCAGCGCGGGACGCGGGGGTGGCGGACCGGGTGGTGTTCGAGGTGGCATCCGGCCAGGACTTCCCGGGCGGCGATTACGACCTCCTGACGTACTACGACTGCCTGCATGACATGGGCAACCCGCAGGGGGCGGCAGTGCGAGCGCGAGGAGCGCTCAAGCCAGAGGGCTCGGTAATGCTTGTGGAGCCCATGGCCGGGGACCGCGTGGAAGACAACCTGAACCCGGTGGGGCGGCTGTTCTCGGCAGCCTCGGTGCTGGTCTGCACCCCTCACGCCATCGCCGAGGGCGGGCGGGCGCTAGGGACGATCGCGACGGACGCCGAACTGAAGGCGGTGTTCGACGCCGCGGGCTTCGGGACGTTCCGGCGCGCAAGCGAGACGCCGACGAACAGGGTGTTCGAGGCAAAGCCGTAGGCGCCTCCGGGAGATCGGAGAAGGGGCAGGCCGGAGCCTGCCCCTTGCTCTTGCGCCGCCCGGCGGCCTAGATGGGCATGATGACCTGGCGCTGGTGGCGGTCGCGGCGGAAGGTGTTCATGGAGATGCCGACTTCGAGCAGCATCCAGTAGCCCTCGATGACCCGGATCTTGCCGTCCACGACGCGGACCCAGTCAGCGGCGCGGGGGCGGCTCGGGTCGATGGCGAGCTCGACGAGGGCATCGCGTTCGCCGGCCACGATGTTGGTGACGCGCCACTGGCCAAAGGCAGGGGCCGGGGTGGTGGCGATGGTCTTCATGAGGTCAGCGGAGCCGGTGGCGACACCGATGAGGCTATCGATGATGGTGGCCTTGTCGTCGAGGTGGGCGGTCGCGGCTTCGGCGTCGGCGGAGAGGAGGGCGTTGTAGAACGCCTCGACGACCTGGCGGGTCTTCGAGGCTCCGCCGCCGCGGTCTTCGAGGGCAGTGGCGAGCGACTGGGTGGCGGGCTTGTCGAGCTCGATATCGGGAAGCATGCCGTAGAGGCGACGCTCCTTGACTTCGCCACCTTCGAAGCGGAAAACATCGACCACGCGCTGGGTGAACTCGCGCCAGTCGTAGCCCTTGGCGTTGAGCGTGGCCCGAACCGCGACGGTGTCGTCAGCTTCGATGTACTCGATGTCGGTGTACTCGAGATCGGCGTAATCCCTGAGCCACTCCCGATGCCAATCACCGATGGAGATGCTGTCGCGGAGGATAGGCCCGCGGAAGGAGTGGAGAGTCGCGTCGGGGGCGTGGTGCGCTTCGATTTCGGCGAAGCGGTCGAAGTGGATGGCCGTGATGAGTGCGTTGACTGCGTCGGTGTTGGTCATTGGCGTCCGCGAACCTGAGGGGTGAAGTGGGCGGATTGTACCGCGGGGCGCGAGTAGCGGGTAACGGGGAGCTACATCGCTTTGGGAAGCGGTCACCGGTCGCGGATGCCGGGAAGTGGGCGGTAGCCGTAAAGTGAGGCACTTCTCAACGCGGAGGCACGGGCATGGACGAGTTCGAAGGCAAGGTTGCGGTGATAACGGGAGGGGCGAGCGGGATTGGGCTGGCAACGGCGCGGGCGCTAGCGAAGGAAGGCATGAAGCTGGTGCTGGCCGACATCGAGCAGTCGGCGCTGGACCGGGCGGTGGAGGAGTTCGAAGGCGCGGGGACTGAGTGCCTCGGGGTGAGGACGGACGTTGGTGACCTCGCGAGCGTGCAGGCGCTTGCGGACGCGACGTTCGAGCGCTTTGGGGCGGCACACATCCTGTTCAACAATGCGGGAGTGGCGATAGGCGGGCCCATCCAGGGGATGACGCACGCTGACTGGGAGTGGCTGATGCGGGTGAACCTGTGGGGGGTTATCCACGGGGTGGAGGCGTTCGTGCCGCGGATGATCGAGCAGGGCGAGGGCGGGCACATCGTGAGCACGGCTTCGTTCGCCGGGCTGGTGCCGAACACCGGGCTGGGGGTGTACTGCGTGACGAAGTACGGGGTAGTGGCTCTCTCGGAATGCCTGTACCGGGACCTTTCGGGGGAGGGGATCGGCGTTTCGGTGTTGTGCCCAATGCGGGTGCAGACGAACATCGACGCTTCGGCGAGGAACCGGCCGGAGGAGCTCGGGGGGCCATCGGAGCCGCCGCCGCGCAGCGACGAGGTGGAGCGGGCGATGGCCGGGGGGACGATAACCGCGGACGAGGTGGCGGAGAAGGTGGTCGATGCTATCCGGAAGGGAGAGTTGTACATCGTGACTCACCCGGAGAGCCGGCCGTTCATCCGGAGGCGGTTCGAACGCATCGACCGGGCGTTTGAGGGCTGAGCGCGGGCTAGCGGCGGATGCGAACGATGGGCCCTTCGCCGAAGAGTTCGCCGGAGGGGATACCGGCTCGCGCATGGACAGCGCGGGGGATGCCGATATCAGCGAGGTAGAGTTCGCCAACGTGGTCACGGCCGGCGGACTCGAGGACCCCAGCCTTCGGGAGGTCGATGGCGATGGTGCTGGAGGCACGTATGGCGACGGGAGATGGTTCTCCAGTGGTGGCGTTCACGCCAGAAGGGACATCGACGGAGAGGATGGGGCGATTGGAGGCGTTGGCGAGCTGGACGATGGCTGCCGCGATGCCAGCGGGTGGCCCAACGAGGCCATAGCCGACGAGGGCATCGATGACGAGGTCGGCGCGGGCGAGGTGGTCTTCGAGCGTGTGTTCGCTGGTGGCCTGGTCGTGGGGTTCGAGGACGCCGGATTCGCGAAGGATTGCGAGTTGGCGGCGGGAGGCGGCGGGCATCTCTTCTTCGACGGAGCCGAGGATGGGTTCGACGATGTAGCCTGCATTGACAAGGTGGCGGACCGCGCAGAGGCCGCCGCCGCCCTTGTTTCCCCCGCCCGCAAGCACAACGATGCGCTGGTTCTTCGCATGGCCGCCGAGGAGGGCCATGGAGAGCGTGGCAACGGAACGGCCCACGTTCTCCATGATCTGGAGGATATCGAGGCCGAACTCCTCGAGAGCGATGCGTTCGATCTCGCGCATCTGGGCGGCGGTGACAGAGGGCACCACGGCGACCTTGCGTTGAGGAAAGTTGGTGCCACCGGAGCCTAGCTTCAGGCCGGGAAGGAGTGCGCGACGTTCCACGTGACCTCCACTCGAACCCGGCCCAGTCTAGGGAGGCGTGTGATTCTCGTCACGCCGGAGTTGAGCCAGCACGGCGAAGGAAAGCAAGCGGGGCGAACCAGCCCACAGCGAAGCCCGCGATGGCCAGGACGACGGGAAGCACCAGGATCAGCCAGTTGTCGAGGCGGATAGCCCCGAACAGCAGGAGGTCGGCGGCAAGGAACAGGCCGAGAAGGAACCCGGCGATCGCGCCGATGGCGGGGCGTCCGCGGCGCACGCCGGTCGGGTCGGGTTCGGGGGTCGGATCGGGGATGATCGGCTCAGCTTCGGTGGTCATTTTGGTACTCCTGCCCAGGCGACGCCGGCGATAGCGATGATAGTGAGTCCCACCATCCCGAGGCCCGCGCCGCTGGCAAGCCCTGAGCCATCCAGCTTGATGATTATGGAGCCTTCACACCGGGCGCCCTCGTCCTGGTGGAACCCGGAGACCTTCATCTCGATGTTGCCGGGAAGCCAGCCCGGAAGATCCCAGGTGACTGTGCCGCTATCGCTGGTGCCATCGGTGTCGTCGCCGCTCCAGGACTTGATGTTGATACCCGGCAGCGGGCCGGGGAGCGCGACTTCGACCTTGCCGCTGGTGACGCGGTCTTCGCCGCTGACGTTGACGACGCCGATGTAGGAGGCAGAGCCAGATTTGGGCACGGTGTAGACGCCGCCAGAGGCGGCGGGATCGATGCTGCCGAAGCCCTGAATTTGGGCCTGGGCGGTGCAGGGGCCCGAGAAGGCGGGGGCCACGCTGCCATCGGTGTCGGCACTGGCGAGTGCGAAGGATGCGAGCGCGATGACGAGCCCTGCGAGTGCGCCCGCGCCGGGGGCCGCGAGGCGTTTCATGGATGACCTCCCGTCATTGGTGGTCTGAAGGGCGGGAGTCTAGCAGTCGCTGGTAGTCATGTCACTCGTACGCGGGTATCACGCCGCGGGCGAGAGCAGAAGGGGGAGCGCCTTCAGTGGAAGCGTCGCCGGCGGGCGAGGTCGGCGCCGGCCGGGGGCAGGCGGGTCGGGGCACCCGGGGAGGGGAGGTGCGCGGCAGCGGCGAGGGCAGCAAGCTCG
>CAYPAZ010000079.1:0-9249 GCA_964408835.1 uncultured Anaerolineaceae bacterium | reverse complement strand
GATATAAGCGACGTCGACGTGGTTCCGGGCGCGCTGCCGGCTCCGCTTACCCGGTCGACGCGCACGAGGGCGTCTTTCGCGCCGCGGCCGAACAGGCCACCCTTTCGCCCTTCGTCGAGCACTACGAACTCGACTTCGTCCTTTGTCGCGCCCAGGCGGGCGAGCGCCTTATTGAGCGCGTCTTCGACGGTTTTGCCGCTTGTTTCGACTTGATCCATGGGAAGTCCTCGATTCGCGAGATGGTCTGGCCGCCGTCCGTGGCGGAGGACCTTCGGGTTCCGGTTCGGATGGTGGCGCCGGTTTGGGGGGCGCCACGAGGGGCTTGATGTTCAACCAGGGGAACCCGTAGGTAACGATGTTGAGCGTGATCCCGGCGATGGAGTTCACGACCCAGTAGAGGCTCACGCCGCTCGGGAACGAGAGAGCGAAGAACGTGAACATGAGGGGCAGCATGTAGGTCATCATCTGCTGCTGGGCGCGCGAGCGGTCGTCGGTCGCGACGGTGATGGTGGTCTTGGACTGGGCCCAGGTAGTGATGCCCACAAGTGCCACGAGGATGAGGTTGGGATGGCGGAGGTCGATGCCGAGGAAGTGCTCTTCGAGGGGGACGGCCCGTTCGACGAATGACCAGGGATAGAGGTGGCCGGAAAGGCTCTCAAGCGCCTCCGGAGAGATGGCCAGCGCCTGCCTGACGGCCAGGAAGAGCGCGATCAGGATGGGCATCTGGATGAGCATCGGCCCAATACAACCGAGGGGGTTCACCCCGGCCTCCCGGTAGGCCTTCATCAACTCCTGCTGGCGGCGCTTCGGGTCCGAGTACTTCTTATTGATCTCCTGCATCCGCGGCTGGAGCGACTGCATGGCACGCGTCTGGTGGAGCTGGCGGAGCGTGAGCGGGAACGTGACGGCGCGCACAATGAGCGTGAACGCAATGATGGCGAGGCCGAAGCTGCCAAAGAGCAATCTGGTGAGGACCACCAGCACATTGATCATCGGGTCGAGCAGGACGAGCTGGAAGATATCGCCCATCAGGACCCTGGCTCCCCGAGCGGCACCTGCCTCGCGCTCCGCGTGGTGAGGTCAACGGAGAACAACCGGCCGCGCGTGGTTGTGAAGTAAATAGTGTCGTCCCGTTCCACGAGGTTGGCGCGAACGGTCCCGGCACCCTCCACCTGGAACACGCCCAGCTGCTGGCCGTTAGAGCGCTCGATGAAGTAAACCGCTGGTTCTCTATCTACCACTACGAGCGTATCGCCCACAATCGCCGGCCGGGCCTTCACGCGTCCCTCAGTCTTCGCCGCGTCGGGCCAGACTGGAGAGTTGCTAGTTATGTCGAGTGCGTAGATATTCCCGCCGAAGTCCCCGAAGTACGCGATGTCCCCAGCGACTGCGGGCGTGGACCAGACCCAGTCTCCGGTGCGGAACGGTTCGGCGAACTTCGCCTGGCCGTTCGAGCGGTCGACCAGGTACACCTTTCGGCCGAAAGTAGGCACGAAGAGCGTTTGGCCGTCGGGCAGCAATGTGAGTTCGGGGATCGCCGCCCCGGCGTTGAAGGGTTGCTCCCAGATCTCCTGGCCGGACTCGAGCGAGTAGGCCGCTAGCCTGCCAGTCATAGTGGCGACGTAGAGGATGCCATCCACCGCCACCGGCGCCGCGTAGATCTGCCCGCCGAGGGCCAGCCCCTGGCGTGGCCAGTTGGCGGCGGCGGTGCCGAGCGTGGCATCGATGACGTAGAAGCGCCCCTCGGTGGTGCCGAAGGAGAGCAGGCCATCGTGGAGGGTCGGACCGCCGACGATGCTTCCATCGATGCCTGCGAGCCGCCAGGCGAGTGCGCCATCGGCCTTGTTGAGGGCGAAGAGACCATCTTCGTATGCAGCGAAGTAGATGCGGGAGTCATCGACGACGGGAGCGCCGTAAACGGCCTCAATGTTGATCCCGTCCTGGCTGGGGATCGCTGTGTTGGGAAACCACCAGTCGACGGGCGCAGGGACGCCTCCGGTGAGGTCGATAGCCGACAAGCGGCCGCGCTCCTGGAAGACGTAGACGGTGTCGTCGTCGAAGACGGGGCTAGCCCAACCCTGGGGGCTCGAGAGGCCTCCGCAGCCGGAAGCGAGGAACCCGATTGCCAGAACGAGTAGCCCGCCTAGAGAAAGGCGGGTGGGATTCACGCCTGTAGGCTACCGTGCCACGGAGGTAGGGAGTAGGGGCGGGTCCCGTCACTTACCGGGGTTTCACGTGAAACATTGCAACCAGCCTGCGGAGGTTTCACGTGGAACATGCCGTCAATCGGGGACGGGGTCGTATCCGCGGCCGCCACCCGGGCGGCAGCGGGAGAGCCGGCGGATCCCCAGCCAGGTACCGCGGAACGCTCCGTGCCGGTCCACCGCCTCATAGGTGTAACGGGAGCAGCTCGGCTCGAACCGGCAAGCATTGGGGACGAGCCCCGCAAGGCTCAGCTGGTAAACCCGGATCAACCAGAGAATCGGATACTTCACCGCGGAATCTCTTCCGCCTTCGCGCCCGCCTGCGCGAGCGCGCGCGTGAGGTCGGCACGCAGCTCCTGGTAGGTGGCATCGAGCGCTCTCTTCCGGGCGGTCACGACGATGTCGAGGGAGGGCAGCACCTCAAGGGCGGCTGCAGCTTCCTTGAGCCGTCGCCGGACGCGGTTGCGCACAACCGCGCGTTTGTCGAGTCGCTTACCGACCGCGAAACCCCAACGAGCGTGGGCGGTGGCCCCGGGCCTGACCCGGACAACGACAAGGGGCCCGCCGAAGACGGTCCCTTCGCTGAAGACCAGTTCGAAATCGCGGCCACGGGGAAGGCGACCTATCGCCGCCATGCAGCCGCCTCCTCGCCCTCTCCCGCTAGACCATGGTGAGGCGCTTGCGGCCCTTGAGCCGGCGGGCGCGCAGGACGTTCCGACCATCACGGGTCGACATCCGGTGGCGAAAGCCGTGCCGGCGCTTACGGGGTATGCGGTGCGGTTGGTAAGTTCGCTTGACCATCGACCGGGTCCGTCCTTTTCCGATTCAGAGAGCCCAGCGTAGCGCGAGACGCGGGCATGAGCCACCGGCGGCTCATTCGGCCTCCCGGTAGAGGCGTGTGTAGCGTGCGTAGTTTTCCCACACAAGCTCGACATAAAGCTCGGTCTCAGCGAAGTCGATCGCGGCCAGGAAGTCTGCGGGGGTGCTGCCCGTCATCGCAGCCGACCAGCGCGCGGCGTTTCCTGGGCCGCCGTTGTAGGCGGCCATAGCCATGTAGGGGTCCTGGAAGCGCGACAGCTGGGTGCCGATGTAGTAGGCGCCGAAGCGGAGCGACACCGCGGGGCGCAGAAGGTCCGCTGTGGTGAAGTTCGGGAACTCGAGCGCACGGGCGATAGATTCTCCGGTGGGTGGGATAACCTGGGTCAAGCCCAGGGCGCCGGCGAACGAGCCGGCTGACGGGTCCCAGAGACTCTCCTGCCGGATGAGGCCAGCGAAGAACAAGGGGTCGAAGCCATACTTCTCGCCTTCAGCATTGAGTATGGCCACATAATCCAATGGATACAGCAGCCGCTCCAACTCCGCAGGGGCGGCAGTACCCACCGCCGTGCGAAGGCGGATGGCCAGCCGAATCCCAGAATCGGCCAACCCAAGCTCATAGGCTGCCTTCGCACCCGCGAGCAGCTTCCATGGGTCTTCGTCGGCGGCAATATCGAGGACGACCTGCCGAGCTTCGGCGCGCAGCCCCATTTCCAGCAGATCGCGCGCGGCGCCGGTGTCCACCTGAGGAAGCGAACCGGGACGGGTTGCAGCTACCCACGCCGCGAGCGCGTCCCAATCCGGAGCTCTCGGCGGGAGGACCGGGCGGTAGGCCGGGAACCCCGGGAAGGACCGGCCGAGCTGGCGAGCAGCTTCAAAAGCGTGAAAATCGCCCGGATCGGCGGCGATCGCAGCCTCATAGCTTGCGGTGGCCGCCGATCCGTTCCCAAGCAGCGAGTAGGCGCGACCCTGCCAGTACAGCAGCCGTGGGTTCACGGCCGCGCCGACTTGTTCCCACGTCGCGACGGCGGCGGTTGGGTCGTCCGCCCGGAGCAGAGCGTACCCTGCCCGGAATGCGGACTCGGAGGTGAACTCGCCGCCCGGCCCGTCCCGGACAAGGGCGAGGTAGCGCGAAGAAGCCCCACGTGGGTTGTCCAGATCCTCTGTGAGGCGGGCGGCCCAGTACTTCGCGCGATGGGTGAAGGGAGACTGCGCAGAGATGGCGGCGGCCGCATCGTAATAGGAGATGGCGATAGAGTAGTTCCCTAAACCCTCGTAGGCCGCTGCAAGGTAATAGTTGCGGAAGATGAGCGCTACCGGTGATACCTGTTCCTGGACTGCCCGGAGGAGGACATCCCGCGCCTGCGCGTATCGCCGCGCGCGGTAGTAGGCGAGGCCGGCTTCACCGAGGTTGTAGCTGGCACCCAGCGCGTCGAGCTCGGCGATGGCAAGGATCGAGGCAGTGGTACCCGGGTTGTTCGCCACGATGGCGCGAAGCTGGTCGGCCGCTGCCGTCGTCTCACCCGCGTCCACGAGAAGCCGGGCAAGGTCGAGGCGGCCAGTCGCGCTTCCTGACGCCGAGACATAACGAGTTACCCAGATCCGTTCGGCTTCCGGATCGCCGCGCGCACGCGCCACCAGTGCCTGCTCCTGGTAAACGTCATTCCGGAGCCGGGGAGGCGTGCGGGGGTCGCCCAGGACGGTTTCCCAGGCATCGGAGGCTCCCTGGTAGTCGCCATCCCGCCAGGCGGCCCTGGCGTACTCGTGCGCCAGGTAGGGCTGAAGTACGTCATCGACCGGCTCCTGGATGAACGGCCAGAGAGCGGCGATGGTCTCGAAGTAGGCTTCGGTCTCGTTCAGCCTCACGCCGAGCAGATAGGCAGCCTGACGGGCAACGCGGGAGCCTTCTGGTGCGGCTGCGATGGCGTGTCTAATGCCGGCAACCGACCCCGGCCGATCGCCCCCATCGCCCAGTGCGACGGCAGCCCCAAGAAGCGCCTGCGCCCGCACCTCCGGGTCGGTAGCAGCTTCGGCGAAGGCGCGAAAGGAGGCAGCAGCAGCTTCGAATTCGCCCTGGCGCAGCAGTTGGCGCGCTACTTCGAGGTCGGCGGCGGGCACCCACGGGGTCGCGGTGGGAGCAGGGAGCGAGGTTGGTGTCGCGGTCGGCTGGGTGGTCGCCGAGGGGGACGGCTCCGTGGGCGGGCTGGCATCGCTACAGGCCACGAAGGCAACGACGAGGGTGACCATGAGTCCCAGGCTTGTGTGCATGGCTCTGCGGGCCCCCGAAGCTGAATGCCGTTTGCGTACGACGGCCCCTCCAGTCGATGCTAGCCGACGGCAGCACGGGGGGGCAAAAGCCGGGTTAACCGCGGAAAGGAACTGAACCAGGTGAAACCTTCGCCAGGAGCCGACGAGACCTCGGGCACGAAGCTGAGCGACGCGACGCGCTCGTTGAACGCGTGGATCGAGGTCGACTTCGATGCCCTGAGGGAGAATCTTCGGAGCGTGAGGGAGTCGATGCTCCCGGCGACGCCACAGGTCATCGGGATAGTGAAGGCGAACGCCTATGGGCACGGGGCGGTGGCGGTGGCGGGGGAACTGGAGAAGCTGGGCGTGGACCGGCTTGGGGTTGTGTGGGCCAGCGAAGCACGAGTGCTGCGGGAAGCCGGGATCAGGGCGCCTACCCTGGTGCTCGGCCACTCGTTCCCGGAGGATGCGCCCAGCGCGGTGCGGGACGGGCTGACGCTCACCGTCCATTCAATGGAGGTTGCGGAGGCGCTTTCGCGGGAGGCGATGAGGCTAGCCCGAGGGGCGAAGGCGCACATCAAGGTGGACACCGGCCTGCACCGGTTCGGACTGAACGCCGAGGACGCCATCGCGCTGGCAGAGGCGATGCGCGAGATGCCTGGCGTGGAGGTGGAGGCGCTCTGGACGCACATGGCCAACGCCGACGAAGAGGACGACTCGTTCTCCGAGCAGCAACTCGAGCGGTTCACGGCGGTGGCGGAGCGGTTGGCATGGATACCAGTTCGCCACGCAGGCAACTCATCGACCGCGTTGCGGCGCCCCGAGCTGCGGCTGAGCGCGGTCCGCATGGGGCTCTCGCTCTACGGCATTGCCCCGAGCGGGTTCGGCCCCGACCCGGGGTTGCGCCCTGTACTGTCGCTCAAGGCCCGGCTGGCGCGGGTGATGGAGTTGGGACCCGGCGAGGGAGTCAGTTATGGGCTCACGTGGAAGGCCGCTGCGAAGGCCAGGGTGGGCCTGGTGCCGGTGGGGTACGGGGATGGGTGGAAGCGCCAGCTCGCGGGGATGGGGGAGGTCCTGGTTGGAGGGCGACGCTGCGGGATGGTGGGAAGAGTGATGATGGATCACTTTGTGGTGGACATAACGTCCGTCGACGCTCAGGAAGGATCGGAAGTCGTGCTCCTTGGAGCGCAGGGCTCGGAGCAGGTGAGAGCAGATGAGGTCGGGGCGCGAGCCGGGACCATCGCCTGGGATGTGCTGGCATCGCTACAGGCGCGGCTGCCACGGCTCTATCTGCGCGAAGGGAAGGTCGTAGCGCGTTCGTGAGCCCTGGCACGGCGAGCGCCCTCGGCTTAGGCGTGACAGAATCGGTGGACGAACCACACGGAGGGACTCCCTTTTGCGACGCATGAAGTTCGGCGCGTTCCTGGCGCCTCACCACCCCATCGGCGAACACCCGACACTCCAGATCCACCGGGACCTGGAGCTTGCAGAGCACCTGGACCGGCTGGGCTTCGACGAGTTCTGGTGTGGCGAGCACCACTCGGGTGGCTGGGAGACGATCGCCTCGCCGGAGATGTTCCTGGCGGCGGCGGCGATGAGGACTCAGCGCATCAGGCTCGGCACCGGGGTGGTTTCGGTGCCATACCACCACCCGTTCAACGTGGCGCAGCGCATCGTGCAGCTGGACCATCTGAGCCGCGGCCGGGCGATGCTCGGCGTCGGCCCGGGCGCGCTCCCGAGCGATGCATTCATGCTCGGCATTGAGCCGGCGGTGCAGCGAGACCGGATGGAGGAGGGGCTGGGCGTGATCCTCCGGCTGCTGAAGGAGGACCAACCGTTCAGCTACGAATCCGAGTGGTTCACGCTCAAGGACGCGCGGTTGCAGATCAAGCCGCTGCAGGACGAGATCCCGGTGGTTGTCGCCTCAACGATCAGCCCGGCGGGGATGAAGGCGGCGGGGAGGTATGGCGTCGGCGTCATCTCGATCGCTTCGTTCACCATGGATGGGCTGGCGGCGCTGACCACGCAATGGAGCTTCGGCGAGACGTACGCGAAGGAGCATGGGCAGGCCTTCGACCGGGTGAACTGGCGGATCAACATGCCCTGGCACATCGCGCCGACGAAGGAGCAGGCGCTGGCGGAGGTCGCTGAGGGCGCGCTGAGGTGGCACAACGAATACAACGTGCACATCCTCGGGCGGCCGGGGTCTGAGCCGGCGCCGGACGGGCTGACGCAGGCAAAACGGATGGATGCGAGCGGTGGGGCGATTTTCGGCACGCCAGAGGAGGCCGTGGAGCGGATCGCGAAGCTGCAGGAGATTGCGGGAGGGTTCGGCACACTGCTCGGGTTCGCCCACGACTGGGCGACCCCGGAGCAGACGCTGCGGAGCTATGACCTGTTCGCGCGCTACGTGATCCCGGCAGTCCAGGGGCGGATCAAGCCGCTGCAAGATTCCGCGGACGCTGTCTCGGCGAACAAGCAGGTGCTGATGGACGCGGCGGGCAAGGCTGTGCTGGGTGCCATCCGGGTGCACAACGAGACGCATCCACGGGAAGAGGCGAGCACGCCGGGGGCGTAGCGGAGCGCCTTGCTCGACGAGGGTGTGTGACGTCCTATACTCGTGGCATGGAGGCCGCGCACCCCTTGCGGACACGGTTTGAAGCTGAACGTCGGCGGGCCGCGTTCATGGCGGCGCTGCCGGCGATCGGGATCGGGATCATCGGTTCTGACACGTGGGTAGGCCCGTGGGCCGGGATCCCGGGTGGGCTGGCGCTCGGGGCGGTGGCGTATGGGCTGGTGTACGGCTACGAGACTCTGATGTGGCGACGGCACCATGGGTGAGGGTCTTTCGCACCTCGACGAGAGCGGCGCCGCGCGGATGGTGGATGTCTCTGGCAAGGCCGAAACCGACCGCGAGGCGGTGGCGGAAGCGCTGGTGCGGATGGCTCCGGCGACGCTCGCGCTTATCCAGGAGGGTGGGATACCGAAGGGGGATGTGTTCGCGGTCGCGCGGGTCGCAGGGATCATGGCGGCGAAACGGACCAGCGAGCTCATCCCGATGTGCCATCCCCTCGCCATCACCGGTGTCGTGGTCGAGCTCTCGGCAACGGGCGAGGATGCTGTTGGGATCACGGCGCGGGTTAGGACCACCGGGAAGACCGGCGTGGAGATGGAGGCGTTGACGGCCGCCTCGGTCGCGGCGCTGACGGTCTACGACATGTGCAAGGCCGTGGATAGAGGGATGGTGGTGGAGCGTGTTCGATTGCTGGAGAAGCGCGGAGGGAAGTCGGGGGAGTGGCGGGCCGAACCGTAAAGACCGGGCGCTGACCATAGCGCCATTCGCGGTACCATCGTGGTGCGGGGTTGGAAGTGGGCCGTCTCTTCGGCCCGCGCAGAGGTGTGAGCATGCGACGCGTTCTTCCATTCCTTGGGCTGGTGACGGTGGGGGCCATCGCGATGGTTTCGCTGGCGGCGTGCAGCGACAACAACGATGACGACGACTCAACGCCGATGACCCCAGCAGCCAGCGGCACTCCCACCACGACGCCGACCAACGAGCCGACAGCCGAGGGGACGCCGACGGAAGGCCCGTTCGAGGGCTCGCTGGAGCCTGTCGAGAAGCAGGCCGTGGGCGGCCGGGTGGTGTGGTTGACGGAGGTCCGGGTCGGCGAACACGCGGAGTACGACCGGTTTGTCATTGAGTTCCGGGACGAGGACACGATCTACGGGTACCGGGTGGAGTACATCGTGCCGCCGCTGGAGCAGTGTGGTTCGGGCGACCTGGTGAACCTGGACGGCACCGCAGTGCTGGCAGTGCGCATCCGGACAGCGGTGGCTCACGACGACGAGGGCCAGCCGACCATCGACGAGTTGGACATCGAAACGGGATTCGATCAGCTGCTGCAGGCAAGGCTGGTGTGTGACTTCGAAGGGCTGGTGGAGTGGGGCCTTGGGGTGGCGGAGGAAGCGCCGTTCCGCGTGA
>CAYPAZ010000078.1:0-9282 GCA_964408835.1 uncultured Anaerolineaceae bacterium | reverse complement strand
CGGGGCCGGCATCCCGTTCCCTTCTGGTCCGGCGGATGTCGGCCCCGGGCCACCCGGCCCACTTGCTCCTCCACCGCCACTTCCCCCAGAACGCTACCCCCTCACCTACGACGTCATCTACCCCGAGCGCCTGAGCCGCCTCTCCACGTTCTTCCGCCTGCCTCTCCTGCTCATCGTGGGCGTCGTCGCCTACTTCGTCTGGACGCTCGTTGGAGCGGCCATCTGGCTCGGCTTCGGTTCCGTCTTCTTCCGCCGCAAATACCCCGATTGGCTCTTCGCAGCGCTCTCGGGTGGCTATGGCTGGCTTGCACGCTCCTGGACCTACGCCACCCTCCAGACCGACAGGTTCCCCGCCCTCGAAGCCGCCGGCAGCCGCGTGATCCTCGAGTTCCCCACCCCACCAAACGGCGAGCTCAGCCGCTGGCGCGTCCTCCTTTGGAAATCCGTCCTCCTCATCCCCCACCTCATCGTCATCTACTTCCTCGCGCTCGCCGTCTTCGTCCTCGTAATCATCGCCTGGTTCGCCGTCCTGTTCACCGGCCGCTATCCACGTGGCATGTTCGGCTTCGTCACCGGCGTCACCCGCTGGTACTGGCGCGTGATCTCCTATTTCATCTCGTTCAACGACCGCTTCCCGCCCTTCGCCTTCTCTGAAGAAGCCGGTCCTGCCTCCAGGGCCACCACCGTCACCTGCGGCATCATCGGCGGCTTCATCGCCATCGGCATGGGCACTCTCATCATCGTCGCGGCCGCCCTCGCCAACCAGCCCGAAGAAGTCGATGCCGATTACGAAGCCCTCAAGCTCGGCATCCCCTCCACCACCATCCAGTACCTCGACTTTGGCGACCGCACCACAGGCTCCATCCGCATCGACCGCGTCTACGACCCCGGCGACGACCGCGTTCCCGGCATCACCGTCGATGGAACCCAACGGGTCATCGTCTTCGAACTCACCTTCCGGAACCGCACCATGCCCGCCCGCGAGATCACCCCTCGCGTCGCCCGCCTCACCTACCGCGACTTCTCCTTCGGCGATACCGTCACGATCGACCCCGAACTCGTCCTCATCGATGGCCGAACCGCCCCCCGCACCGTCGAACGCGGCGAGACAGCAACCATCACCCTCGTCTACGTCCTCGCCCCTGAAGACCAACCAACCGCCCTCCGCTGGCGCCCCACCTGGGGCCCCCTCGGCGGCATCCGCTTCAACTTCGACTAACGAGTCGTCAGTCTCCAGTCGTCAGTCGGCCGGATCCTCCAGCGCAGAGCTGCTGCTCTTCAGATTCCTCTGGTACAGTTCTCCGGCCATGGGTGACTTCCGAAAGCTCACGGTCTTTGAGAGAGCTCACAGCCTCGCTCTTGAAACGTACGCGGCCACCAGGAGCTTTCCTGCCGAAGAGCAATTCGGGCTCGTGAGCCAAACACGCCGTGCTGCCGCGTCCATCGGCGCGAACCTTGCCGAAGGCTCTGGCCGCGACTCAGATCGCGAGCTCGCACGGTTCGTCCGCATCGCCCTCGGCTCCGCGTCCGAACTCGAATACCATCTGCTCCTGGCCCGCGACCTCGGCTACCTTCATCAGGAGACTTGGGCCACCCTCGCGGCGCGCTGCGACGAGATTCGGAGGATGCTGGCGTCTCTCGCCCGGCGCCTCACAAGCCCCGCGCTACGGCCAGACCGGCCAGGTACAGGGAGCCTTCCGACTGACGGACTGACCACCGAGGACTGGCAGCTCCCAGTTGAGGGGACTGGCGACTGAGGACTGAAGACTGGAGACTGGTGCCATGCCCGTCTCCCAGGCCGCCCTCGATGCCGTCGCACTCTCCCGCGACGAATATGAACTCCTCGTCCAGCGCCTCGGCCGTGAACCCAACGATGTCGAACTCGGCATGTTCGGGTCCCTCTGGAGCGAACACTGCGGCTACAAGAACTCGAAACCCCTCCTCTCCCTCTTCCCGACCGGCGGTGACCGCGTGCTCACCAAAGCCGGCGCTGAAAACGCCGGCGCCATCGATATCGGCGACGGCCTCTGCATCGTCATGAAAGTCGAATCCCACAACCACCCCTCCGCCATCGAGCCCTACCAGGGCGCCGCCACGGGCGTCGGTGGCATCGTCCGCGATATCTTCGCCATGGGCGCTTACCCCATCGCCATCCTCGATTCGCTCCGCTTCGGCCCCCTGCAAGATCCCCAGAACCGCTACCTCTTCGAAGGCGTCGTCGGCGGTATCGGCGGTTACGGCAACTGCCTCGGAATCCCCACCATAGGCGGCGAGGTCTTCTTCTCCCCTGCCTACAGCGGCAATCCCCTCGTCAACGCCATGTGCGTCGGCGTCGCCGAGGTCTCAAAGCTCGCCAGCGCCCGCGCTGAAGGCCCCGGCAACGTCTTCCTTCTCGTCGGCTCCGATACCGGTCGCGATGGCATCCACGGCGCCAGCGGCCTCGCCTCCCGCACAGATCCCGAAGCCCGCTTCGAAGAAATGCGCCCCGCCGTCCAGGTCGGCAACCCCTTCATGGAGAAACTCCTCATGGAAGCCACCTACGAGCTGGCAAGCGAGCACCGCGATTGGGTCGTTGGCATCCAGGACCTCGGGGCTGCCGGCCTCACCAGCTCCGTCCTTGAGTGCTGCAGCAAAGGCGGCTCCGGCGCAACTCTCGAACTCGCCAACGTCCCTCGCCGCGAAGAGGGCATGACTCCCTACGAGATCATGCTCAGCGAGAGTCAGGAGCGCATGCTGATCATCGCTCGCCGCGACCACGTCGCCGACGTCAAGCGACTCTTCGAGCACTGGGAGCTCCACTGCGAACAGATCGGCGAGGTCACCGAAGGCAACGAGGTTGTCATCCTCGATGGAGGAATCGAAGTCGCCCGCGTCCCCGTTACCATCGCGACTGAGCCGCCACTCTACCGCCGCGATGGCGTCCGCCCGCCGGAGCTCTTCGCCCTCAACCGCTATGACCTCGCCGCACTCGCCGACCTCGACCCCGGCCGCGCTACCGAAGTTCTGCTAACACTCCTCGCCCGCCCCAACATCGCCCGCAAGCGCGGCGTCTACCGCCAGTACGACCACCAGGTCCTCGCCAACACCGTCGTCCCCCCCGGCGGCGATGCCGCCGTCCTCCGCGTCCCGGGCACCTCCCGCGGCATCGCTCTCACCACCGACTGCAACGCCCGCCTCTGCTACCTTGACCCCTACACCGGGGGCGCCATCGCCGTCGCGGAAGCAGCCCGCAACGTCGTTTGCACTGGTGCGACACCCGTCGCCATCACAGACTGCCTCAACTTCGGAAACCCCGAAAAGCCCGAGGTCTACTACACCCTCGAGCAGGCGATCCGCGGCATCGCCGCCGCCTGCGAGGTCTTCGCCACCCCGGTCGTCAGCGGCAACGTCAGCCTTTACAACGAGACATCCGGCCGCCCCGTCTATCCGACTCCCGTGGTCGGCCTTCTCGGCGTGATGGACGATGTCTCTACAGCCCTCACCGCCGGGTTCACGCGCCCCGGGTGCGATGTCTGGGTGCTCGGTGCAGCCCTCACCCAGCCCGCTGATAGCCTCGCCGGAAGTGAATACCTCGAAACTGAGCACGACCTCGTCGCGGGGCTCCCCAGGGTCGACCTCGAGCACGAGCGCCGCCTCCAGCAGCTCGTCCTCCAGCTCCACCGCGAGGGCCTGCTCCAGAGCGCCCACGATTGCTCCGAAGGCGGCCTGGCCGTCGCACTCGCCGAATGCTCCATCCTCGGCGATGCTGGTTTCGCCGGCGTCGGCACCATCGAGGGCCGGCTCGACGCCGCGCTCTTCGGAGAATCGCAGGGCCGCGTGGTGGTTAGCCTCCACCCCGACACCTTCCGCCAGGGTGGCGGCGCCGGCCGCCTCGAAGACCTTGCCCGCGAGCACCAGATCACCGCCACGCGCCTCGGCCGGACGATCGAGGGGGATGCGTTCGGCTTCGGGCCGATCACTTCCACCATAGGTGCCCTCCGCGAGGCCTACGAAGCCCTCCTCCGCTGACTAGAGCTCGCAGATGCTGGTGAAGGTCTTCACCGGGTTCGCGTACCCGTAGTCGAAGATCGCCCGGATGCTCTCCGGGATCGGTGGGGTCGCCAGATAGGCCGTCACGGCCCTGCACGCCCCCGGCACGTCCTCCCCGCCCTGCAAGTAGGAGTTCCGGAACGTCTCCGCCGCGAACCCCCATATCGTCGCCGGGTGATTCAGGATCGTCTCGTCCAGCGCCGCTGTGGGGTCCTGTCGCCCCGCGCTGGTAGCAATCGCGATCCTCAGCCGCGCGTACCCTTCCAGGTGCGCGCGGCCCGGCTGCCCCCCACGCTCCTCCTTCCAGTCCTTCAACTGCGGCGCCCCGATAACCGCCCGGTACAGCTCTATCGCACGCTCCCACTCCCCCGCGTCGAACGCCGCGTCCGCATCGAGCACCGCGTGGTAGAGATACTCCGGCGCCTCCGGGACTTCGATGATCGGCACGTACCTCGCCCCGTCGGAGATGTACGCCTTGTGGACGTTCCGAGTCGGACCGGCCGCCGCCACCTCCAGCTTGCCTCCGTTTGTGATAAGCACGCTCGCACCGCCCTCGCGTTCCCATCGGGCCTCGATGAGGTTCGTTACCGCCAGCTCCCTCCCCGGCCCCGCATCGCGCAGCGCCATCCCGTCCCAGGACCACACCTGCACCTGCCCCGCACACGACGTCGTCGTGCACTGCGCCGCCACCATGACCACGTCCGCCCGCCCGTCCCCCGTCCGGTCCGCCAGGTCGAAGAACGCCCGCCCGAGCTCCGAGGCGTCCGCCTCTTCCTGCACCGCTATCCGCCGCGGCTCAGCCTCACCCGAAAGCCACGCTACCACCGACCCCGGGTCCGGTGCTCGCGCCAGCGGCCCCGGAGTCAACAACAGCACCGCGATGTCCTGCGCGCCGTCCCCGTCGATGTCTCCCTGCCGGCACTCAGCGTCCCACGCGAGTGTTACCTCGATTGGGCACGAAAGCGGCCGCCCCACCGCCGCGAAGTACATCTTCAGCGCCTCCATCGCCTCCTCCACGGAAGTCGGCCGGGTGCGAAGTGGATGAGGAGTCGCGGTCGGCGCCGCCGTGGCCGTCGGGCGCACCGTGGCCGGGGGGGTCCCGGTGGCCGGCGCCGTGCCCTCAGGCTCGTCCTCCGTGCTCGAACCTCCACCCCAGCATGCGGCGCTCGCCACCCCCAGGAGAGCGATCGCGGCCGTCAGCGCTTCTCGAGGTATTCGGTAGCTGCCCATCCCTCACCGCTCGGCGCCCGGATCTTCATCCAGGTCAGGTTGTCGACTTCACTCGGTCCCCCGAGCACCGTTACTTCCGTCCCATCCGGGATGCACGTCACCGGCTCGTTCGCCGTCCCCGGCGAGATTCGCACGTTCAGGCACTCCGGGTCCGTGCCCACCACTACCGCTTCGTCCCCTACCGCAAGCTCACCCTCTCCCGGTTCCGGGGTGGCCGTCCCTGTCGGATCGTCTGTCGCGTTTGGGTCCGGCGTCTGGTCGCCACCGCCGGCCGGATCCTCGGTCGGCTCCGTCGTCCCCACGGGCACCACCGGCGGGGTGTCGTCGCCGAACAGCTGGTCCGAAGCCCACACCACGCCTAGCGCCACGCCGATCGCAAGGAATGCCGCAACCGGCACATACCAGAACTGAAGCAACCGGTGGCCTGGATAGATCTTCGGCATCGTCCGTTGCCCCGGACTCGAACTCGCCGCTGCATACGGAATCTGGCGGCGTGGGGGTATCACCGTGGGCGCTGGCGGAGGGCCAGAGCCAAACCTTGTTGGCTCCCCCGCCCCGATGACCGGTTCGTCTTCCTCCACCCCACCGACCGTCGCGCCGATCACAGGCTCCGGTGTCCCGGATGGCGCGATCGGTCGCGCTCGGGGTTGCAGTACTTCTGGGGCCGTCGCTGGCGCTGCCCGGAATCGGGTCCCTTCCGCCGGATGCCGGTCTGCACGTGGGGCGGGCGGCTCCGAGCCGTACGCCAGCGCCGCGGGCGTAGAATCGTGCGGCCCCTGTGTCGCGCAGCCGTTGTTCGTCACCCAGCACCCCGGGTGATGCAGCACGCCACAGCCGCCACAACGCAACACAGCCTCGTTCTTCTCGAAGCTCCGGTCGCAGATCGGGCAGAACCGTTGCGGGATTGTCACGCAAAGACCCTTCGGGACGCCATCAAAGTATGGGAATCCTCATGCGATTTAATCAACTCGACGACAAAGAGAGCGGCAAAGTTCCATTTCCCACGTTCACGAATCGAGCCCGGCTCCTCCGCGAAGCAGTGCTTCCACCTCGGCCCGGGTCGGCAGCGAACTCGAAGCTCCCGGCCGGGTCACGGCGACAGCTCCGGCTGCCGATGCGAATCTCACCGCGTCCGCCAACCCCATCCCGAGCAACGTCGCCACGGCCAACCCGGCGCAGAACGCGTCTCCCGCCCCTACAGAGTCCACCGTCTCTACCCGGAACGGCGGGACGTCCACCGTGTCCTGCCCTGCGAAATACACCGCCCCACGTTCGCCGAGCGTCACAATTGAGGCCACCATCCCCGGCCGGAACAGCGACCGGGCCTTCTCCGCTGGTGCCGGAAGCGCGTCGTGAGCCAGCATCGCCGCCTCCACCTCGTTCGGCACCACGAAAGCCACCTGCTCCAGCAGCCCTTCCGGCAGGTCCGAAGCCGGCGCCGGGTTCAGCAACACCGGTACCCCGGCACCCTGGGCTATCCGCACGGCCTCCAGGTTCGCCTCCATCGGGACTTCAAGCTGGATCAGCAGCATGTCGGCCCCCGCGATAGCGTTCCTCGCCGCGGCCACGTGCCCCGCAGTCAGCCGCAGATTCGCTCTTGGCGCGTACACGATGCTGTTCGCCCCGTCCGGGAACACTATCGGCATGCCGATCCCCGTCCCCTCCTCCGCGTCCTCCCCCACCTGTGTCGCGTCGACCCCTTCCGCCTGCATGGCGTCCATGAACGGCAGCGCGAACGCGTCCGACCCCACTCTCCCCACGATCGCCACTTCCGCCCCTAACCGCCTCGCCGCCACCGCCTGGTTGAACCCCTTGCCGCCCGGCACAATCGCGAACGAATCTGCCGCCAGCGCCTCGCCCCGCTCCGGCCGCCGCGCCACATGCGTTATCAGGTCAAGGTTGAACCCGCCGACCACCACAATGCGCATCGACACGCATTCTCCGCTCGGAGGTCGCGCACTGTCGACCAGGGATAGTTGACTGTGCAACCAAAGATCAGATAGTATAGTAACCAAGTCAACAAAGGGGCCCATCCGTGGACTACACGCCCGTCATCGATATCCGCCGCAAAGACCAGCGCTTCAACACGAAGATCTCCTGGCTCGATTCCTACCACTCGTTCTCCTTCGGCCCGCACTACGACCCGGAGAACACCCACTTCGGCCTCCTCCTCGTCAGCAACGACGACATCGTCCGTCCCGACACCGGGTTCTCTACCCACCCTCACCGCGATATGGAGATCGTCACCTGGGTCCTCAGTGGCGAACTCGAACACAAGGACTCCGAAGGTCACATCGGCCTCATCTACCCCGGACTTGCACAGCGAATGAGCGCTGGGACCGGCATCCTCCACTCCGAAATGAACGCCACCGACGGCGGCGATGTCCACTTCGTCCAGATGTGGGTCGTCCCGGACGAGAACAAGATCAGCCCCGGCTATTCACAGCTCGACATCAACTCCGAGCTCGCCCGTGGCGGCCTCGTCCCCGTCGCCTCCGGCAAGGGCCACGACGCCGCTATCGGCATCAAGCAGGAGAACGCTGTCCTCTGGGCCGGTCGCCTCAAGCCCGCCGAGCGCGTCAAACTCCCCGACGCCGCGTTCGTGCATCTCTATGTCCCCGTCGGCTCCGTCGACCTCGAAGGCTCCGGAAACCTCGATGAGGGCGATGCAGGCCGCCTCGCCTTCGCCGGCGGCCCATGGATCACGGCCGGTCCCACCGGCGCGGAGGTCCTCGTCTGGGAGATGGAAGGCGCCATCCGCTTCGGCTGACCACGTCCTCCCATGTACGTCCCCCCGGGCGTAGATTGGCTGAATGGCAACCAGGATCCTTGGACTCAACGGGAGCATCCGGTCCGGCAGCACTGCCGACCGCGCGCTCCGCTACGCCTTCGGCGCCCTCGAAGCTGCGGGCGCCCAGTGCGAAGCCTTCGAGATCGGTGCCCTCCCGATGCTTGATGGCCGGCCGGATGACCAGTACCCGGCCTCCGTCGGCGCTTTCCGCGCCGCCTGCGAAGCTGCCGATGGCCTCATCCTCACCGTCCCCTCCTACCACGGAGCCATGCCCGGCGGCCTCAAGAACGCCCTCGACTTCATCGACGCCCCCCAGGCCGCGGGCAAGCCGTTCGCCGTCATCGGTATCGCCGGCGGCGATGCCGAGCCCGGTGTTACCGATGTCGCCCGCGTGATGCGTCACATCGGCGGCATCGCCGCCGTGCCCGATGTCGTCATTTCTCGCTCTGGCGAACACTGGGGCAAGGGCGAACAGCCCGCCAACGAGCAGGTCGGCGTCACCATCCAGAAGGTCGCGAAGGATCTGGTGGCCCTCTGCGAACTCCGCACCGCCGGCAAGCTCCCCACGATGTGACATGCCTCCCCGCCTGACCCTCAAATGCCCCACCTGCGGCCGCGATGAAGCCCGCTTCCCCACCGTGGGCGTCGCCGTGGTCCTCCAGGACGGCGATGGCCGCGTACTCATGGGCAGGCGCGCCCATGGCGACCAGGCGGGACTCTGGTGCATCCCCTGCGGCCGTCTCGAATGGGACGAAGACATCCGCGAGGCCGCCGCCCGTGAGTTTCTCGAAGAGACCGGCCTACAGGTCGAGCTCTCCGGCGTCATCGCCGTCCACTCCAACTTCCACAACCCCAATCGCCAGACGGTCGGCATCTGGTTCCGTGGCGCCAACCCCCGCGGCGAGCCACATCCCGCCGATGGCGAACTCACCGAACTCGCCTGGTTCCACCCCGCCTCACCCCCACCCCTCGCCTTCCCCACCGACGCCCTCGTCCTTCACCAACTCGCCGCGGATTAATCCTCCCTGGAGTCCCGGCCCACCGTGGCCGGGGGCTACCCCCACCACCTCAGGCTGGCCTGCCGCGCCTCCAAAGATCAGCGAAGGCCGGCGAAACACCGGCCCCCGCGCTCAAGTCGCGAATGGGAAATCGGAAATCAGGACAGCTTCTTGATCTCCTCGATCAAAGCCGGGATCACCTTCTTGTAGTCGTCGATCACCGCGAACTTCGAA
>CAYPAZ010000077.1:0-9317 GCA_964408835.1 uncultured Anaerolineaceae bacterium | reverse complement strand
CCGTACACCCGCCCGTCCTTGATGACCCCCTCGAAGGCGGGCACCTCCCAGTACCGCTCCTCCACGGGGACCACGTCGGTGTGGTTGCACAACATCAACGGCCGCCGCGAGCCGTCGCCCGCCAACCGCGCGACCAGGACCTCGCGATTCGGCGCCGTCTCGATGTACTCCGTGGCGATCCCCTCGGCCTCTATCAGCCCTCCAAGGAATCGCGCCGCGGGCTTCTCGTTCCCCGGCGGATTCGACGTGTCGATCTGCAGATAGCGCACGAAGATGTCGAGCGCTTCCGCGAACTTCGGCTCCCAATCGATGGTCATGTCCCCTCCCCGGCTGCTGGAGCAATGTTCTACACGCTGGGAAGCCGTGCGACGAGGCTCTAGGATGTCCCTCACCCGGAGGCCAACCGATGCACGCGCTCCTCGTCCTGTGGGACTTCTCCAGCGGCTCCAACCGCTCCTTCGCCGAGCTCCGCGAGTACCTCAAGGCAGAGTCCATTCCCCGCTTCAAGGATGTTGATGGCCTGCGCCAGAAAACCTGGATCTCCAACCCCGGGACCCACCGCTGGGGTGCCCTCTACATCTTCGAAGAGCGAGCCCAGGCGGAAGAGATGGCAGCCCATGTCGCCGGAGGCCGGGTTGCCGAGATGACCGGCAAAGCCCCCGAAGTGGTTGAGTTGTTCGACGTCGAAGCTGTGGTCGAAGGACGTCACGGCGGGGCGAGCCTCGACTCGGTCGGGCTCGCCCGCGAAGTGCGAGGTTGACCATGGCCACTGCCACCCGCGCCATCACCGCCTTCCTCGATGGCCCCGATGACCTCTCGATCTCCAACATCATCCATTCGAGCGAAGGCGCCGCCCGCTACGGTTTCCGGGGCGCACTCGTTGGTGGCGTAACCGTGTACGGCTGGACCGTGCCTGCCATCCTCGAAGCGCTCGGTGAGACCTGGCTCGACTCCGGCTGGGCCGACATCCACTTCCGCCGGCCCGTCCACCCGGGAGATGAGCTCACCGTTGCCGTCGAGCCGGGCGCTGCTGCGTTCCTCCTCGAAGTCACCAACGCCGGCGGCGAAACCTGCATTCGGGGCGAAGTAGGGCTCGGGGCTGCGGCCTGGCTCCATGACCTCGCAACTCCCGCCCGGGTTAGTGCGGAACCACGGCCCTCGGCCCTCCCCCGCCTCACCCCCGAATCAGCGCCGGTGAGCCAGGATCTGCGGCCCATGGCCGTTTCGTTTCCCTCCGAAAGTGTCGCTACCTACGCCCGGGATCTCCAGCTCGACGACTCCGCGCTGTGGGCAGGCCCCGCCGCGCGCATCCACCCCGCCCAGCTCGCCGCTCGCATGACGCCCCTGCTCCACCACTCCTACGACTATGGGCCCGCCATCCATGCCCGGAGCCAGGTACAGCACCTCGCCCGTGCTGCCGCCGGCCAGACCATCACCGTCGCCGGCCACTTCTGTGAGACCTACGAGCGGAAGGGCCACCACTACGGCATCGTCGATGGCCTGATCCTGTCCGAGACCGGCCAGCCCATCGCCCGGATCCGCCACACCACCATCTACCAGGTCGCGTCCGGCTAGAGGCTCTTCCGGTAGCGCACGTCTCGCAGCACGTATCCCGGCCGCTCTCGCTCTCTCAACGTGCCATCCCAGCCCCAGCCAGCCTTCTCGTAGAACCGCCGCGCCCGGGCGTTCTCCTCGAACGTCCAGAGCACCCCCTCCTTGAAGTCCTGCATGCACAGGTACCCGATGGCGTGGTCGAAAAGCTGCCTCCCGTACCCCTTGCCCTGCGTGTCCGGCAGGAGGTAGATCCACAACAGCTCGCCCACCTCAACGGGGTCGAGGTCCTCGTCTTGCGCCGGCGCCGTGACCGCAAAGCCCACCGCCTCACCGCCGTCCTCCGCCAGCCACGCCTTCATGAGCTTCGATGGATGTTCTTCCATGAACTCCCGGAAGTCCCTCGCCCGCTCGGCCGGGTCGAAAGCGTCCAGGATCTCTGCAGGCACGATGTGCCGGTAGCTGTTCTGCCACCCGAGCACGTGGATGAGCCCGATTTCGCCCGCGTCTTCCGGGCCGGCGGACCTGATTCTTAGCGCCATGGCGTCATACCATCCGGCGGGGCAGAGCGCCTTCCATCTCGAGCAGCGCCTGCTTCATCGCCAGGCCGCCGCCGAACCCGTGTAGCGTCCCGTCGCTGGCAACCACCCGGTGGCACGGGAGCCACAGCGGGACAGGGTTCGACCCAACCGCCGCCCCGACCGCCCTCGCCGCGCCCGGCCGCCCAAGTTGCCTTGCCACCCACCCGTATGACCTGGTCTCCCCCGGAGGCACGTCCAGCAGCTTCCGCCAGACCGCGACCTGGAACTCCTCGCCCGGTGGCAAGTCCAGCGGGAACCCCTCGAGTGCCCGTGCGTCTCCGTTCGCATATCGCTGCAGACGCTCCACGATCTCCCCAGTTCGCTCGTCTTCAGCTACGAACGCCCCGAAGGCCCGCAGCTCGCCAAGGCAGGCTGCTTCCGTGCGATGGAACAGCGTCGCGTACCGGATCCCACGCGGCGAGAGGGCAACGCCCGCCCATCCCATCGCCGTCTCGGTGCTCACCGCCACAAGCGTTTCCGCGGGAGCTGTCGTGGTCACTCGCCGCCTTCTTCGCCGCTGCTCCGGCCACCGAAGCCCTTCCAGCGAGTGATCTTCGCCAGCAACGCCCCGCGCAGACCGCGGTAGGCCTTCGCCGCCTCGTCATCGTCGATCCGCTGCAGGTCCGGGCGGCCATACCGGGTCTCCTGGTAGGCATCCGCCAGCAGCAATGCGTCGTCCTCGCGGTGAATCGCGGTGCCCAGGCGCCGGGACCACTCCCGCGGGGTCTCACTGGGCTGGCCCGGGAATCCGGCCCACTTCGCCAGTCGGTGCGTCCTTGCCCATAGCCTCGCCCGCCCCTCAAGCCCACCAAGCCCCCAGTTCCATGTCACTCGCGCTGCCACGGCGCCCACCGCCACCATCGCCACCACCGTCGTCATCGTCCAGATCAGCAGCCAGGGGGGGCCGTCGGTCAGGGTCGGTGCCTCGCCCAGGGCGCCACCGACACCGCCCTCGCCCGCACCAATCAGGTCGATCCCACCCAGCAAGTCGTCGATATTGCCGAATGGGTCCTCGGCTCCCGGGTTGATCGGCAGAGGGGTCGTCTGCTCCGGCAGTGTGCCTGTCCCGCCCGCGCCGCCAGGTGGCCGGTTGCTGGTGGGGTTGAACTCCACCCATCCGTAGCCCGGGAAGTACACCTCGGTCCACGCATATGCGTGGCTCTTGCGCACGGTGTATCGCGTATCCTCAGCCGAAGCCGGGTCCAGGTAGTACCCAACCGCCACACGCGCCGGCACGCCGAGTTCCCGCATCATCACTGCCATGGCAGTGGCCTGGAAGTCGAAGTACCCGCGCCGAAGGTCGAAAAGCAGCCAATCCACTACGTCCCGCCCCGGGGGAGCCTCAGGCACGCTCTCGTCATATGGGAAGGTCCTCAAGTACGCCTGGGTCATCAGCGCCTGGTCATACGGGGTTGCGCCTCCGCCAGCTACCCGCCGTGCCTCCTCCCCCACGCGGTCGGGAAGGTTCGATGGCAGCTGCAGGTAACGGTCCGCGATCTCCGCCGGGTAGGCCGTCCCCGCCTCGCGCAATTGCTGCGCTGTGGCCACGCTCCTCGATCCCACCGCGTTGTAGGTGTCCCCGTCCCGCAGCCCACGCCGGCTCGTTATACGTTCCACGTCGCCCGCATTCCCTCCCGCCGTATCCACAATCGAGTCGAGGTTCGTGCCGACACCCGTCCCCGAAGTCAGCACCGTGCTCTCCTTGTCGAGCACAGTCACCCTCACAATGGTCGAGGTCCGAGCCTGGTGCGTGTCGTTCAGTTGCGTCCCCGCCGGGACCCGCTGGTCATCCCGGTTCGTCGATTTCCAGCCCACTCCCGTGTACTCGTCATAGCTCGTCGCTCGCAGGAATCCCGGCTCCCCAGAGTTGACTTCGAAGAGCGGCCTGGACCCCAGCGAGATGTCGCCCCGTATCGGCAGTGAGTCCCCGAACGTGTGGTGGTTTCCCGAACGGCCGCCATCGATCGTATGGAAGAGCCGCAGCGCGCGGTCGTTCAACGGCTCGAAAGGCCTCGACATGTTCTCGATGAGCGATGTCGCGAACCCGGCCTGCTTCGCGATCGGCACCTGCCAGGCCAGGACAAGCAACGCCACCGACACCAGGAACGTGACGTTCAGCGCGTTCAGACTGAGGAAGTCCGGATATTCAACGCCCTCCTCACGCCACCGCGCCTGGCTCTTCTGAAGATGTGACCGAGCGACGATGAACAACGCCCCAAGCAGGAAGAACACGAGCGGCCCGGCCGGCTTGCCGTCCATGAAAGAAATCGTACTCAGCAGGATGAACCCGCCCGGCACGAGCGCGATCCACGGGTTGTGCCAGCGGTAGATAGCCCAGGCGCCGAAGTACGCCGCCAGGAACGTGACACTATGGACCAGCAGCACGAACGGCAGACGGTCGTTGCTGATATCGCCAGCCCGGACGATGGCCCACCACTCCCGCATGCGCGTCCAGAAGTCACCCAACCGGTCCTGGAGCGTCATCCCGTCCGCGTAGTTCTGGACAGCCGCCACCACCACGATCGCCCCAATCACCAGCGCGAATGGCTGGATGAGCAGCCCGTTCACCCGCACCCGCGCAGCCACCAGCCCCACCGTCAGCGCCGCCACCGTTGTCGGGAGCAGCTGCGGCATGTTGGGCACCCACTCAGCCCGCTGGATGGTGATTGCGATGCTGCAGAACGCGACAAGCACCGCCGCGAACGTGAGCCAGTCCTCCCAGCTCATTACCAGACGCGGCAAGCTCACCGCCGTCGACGCCGCCCGTCGTGCAGGGGGTTGTCCGATAGTGGGGTTCAACCCTGCCATGCAATCGCTCCTGATTGGGTTGGGCTCAGCGCCAGGGTCAGGTCATCCCCGCGGTTCACCACATACGTCAGGATATCGCTTGCCGCCAGGGATCCATAGGTCAACAAGGCCGACCGCCCCGAGCCGAACCCGCTCGGGTCCATCAGCACGACCGCTGCACGCACTCCCCGCTGCGTCAGCGAAAGCAGCGCCGTTGTCCAGTGGTCGTCCGTCGCCGAAGTGATGACCACCAGCGTGGTATGCCGGCCGAAGCGCCGCTGCTCTTCCAGCAACAGATTACCCAGTGGTGCATCTCCCACGGCGTGCACTGTCGCCAGCATCTCCAGGATCCGCGTCAGCTGCTGCGGCCCCCGCTCCGGTTCGAGGACCTGTAAGTCCCGCCCGAAACTCAGGTACCCGACGCTCCGGTTCGCCACCAGGTAATGCCGCGCGATGCTCGCGGCGATGCGCACGCCGTACTCTTCCGTGCTCTCTTCGCCCCTGCCCTCGGCCGTACTCCGGTCCAGGTCCAGCACCACCCAGATATCGCTCGCCGGGTCCAGCTCGAACGTCTTCACCATCAGTTCCCCCGTCCGCGCCGTGCTTCGCCAGTGGATGCGGCTCATCGCATCCCCGGGCGCGTACTCGCGCACCCCCGCCGCGTTCGGAGTGATGTATGGCGTCCGGCGCCGGAAGCGCCCCTCGCCCGGGAGATTCGCCGGCGGCGTCTCGAAGTGCGGCAGGTCCACCACCTGCGGATACACCAGGATCTGCTGCTGCCCGCCATATTCGCGCGTCAGCCGGAACAACCCGAACGGGTCGGTGCTTGTTACCCGCAGCGGCCCCCAGTTGTATAGCCCGCGCCTCAGCAGCGGCGTATCCACGATCCAGTTCCGGCTCCGGTGCGGTGGCACAACCACAACTCGCTTGGACTTGTGACCCGGCAGATCGCTCTGGTCCTCAACCTCCAGCCACACCTTCGGCGTCACCCAGCGATTGCGCACTTCCAGGATCTCCTGGGCCTCCTGGCCCACCTGCCCACGGTCGGTTCGCCGATCCGCGTATGCCTCGATCCGGTACAGGTTCAGCCATGCTATCGCGAAACAGATCGGGATCGCGAAGGCCACAAGGTAGGCCAGCCGGAACAACAGCCAGAAGCCCGTGCCGAAGCCAACACCCGCCGCCACCACGCAGATGGCTACAACGAGCGTCAGCGTCCTCCAGCGTGGGCTAAGTGCTCCGCGGACGAGGCTTCGCACAGCGCACTACACCTTCGCCCGGGTGCCCGGTACCGGCACCCGCTGGAGGCACGCCGCCACCACATCCGCAACCGTGACCCCCTTCACCTTCGCGCCCGGGCTCAGGATCATGCGGTGCCCCAGCGTCACCAGCGCAAGGTCTTTCACGTCGTCCGGGATGACGAAGTCACGCCCGTCCAGCAGAGCCCGCGCCTGGGATGTGCGGAACAGCGCCAGCGAACCCCGCGGGCTCGCCCCCAGGTACACCGACTCGTGCTCCCGCGTCGCGTTCGCAAGCGCCACGATGTACTGCTTGATCAGCGGATCGACGTAGATCTCCTTCACCGCTCGCTGCACGTTCAGGATCTCGTCCGGGCCCACGACCTGGCTGATCGTCTCCACTGGGTGGGCCGTCTGCTGGAGATCGAGCACCGCCACCTCATCGGTCGGGCTCGGGTACCCCAGGTGGATGCGCACCAGGAACCTGTCCAGTTGTGCCTCCGGGAGCGGGAACGTCCCCTCGTACTCGATCGGGTTCTGCGTTGCCATCACCATGAACGGCGCTGGCATCTTGTGCGTCACGCCATCCACTGTCACCTGCCGCTCCTCCATCGCCTCCAACAGCGCCGATTGCGTCTTCGGCGTTGCCCGGTTCACCTCGTCAGCCAGCACCACCTGCGCGATGATCGGCCCCTCTCGGAACTCGAAGTCCCCGGTCTTCTGGTTGAAGATCGAGACTCCCGTTACATCAGACGGGAGCAGGTCCGGCGTGAACTGGATCCGGCGGAACGTACAACCGGTCGATGCCGCGATGGCGCGCGCGAGCATGGTCTTGCCCACGCCCGGCACGTCCTCGATGAGCATGTGCCCACCACAAAGCAACGCCGTCACTGCCAGCCGCAGCTCCTGGTGTTTGCCTACGATGACGGTCTCTACGTTCGATACGATGCGCTCGGCGACGATTTTGGGGTCTTCCACAGACGACCACTCCGAAAGGGTGCTCGAGCGCCGGGAGCGACGCACGGCGAGGCTAGTGCGTGGGTCCCCGGCCGGGAAAAGCCGGAAAACGCCCGGATTATATCAATCGTGACTATCGGCGGGGTTAAGCCCTGCTGACGCGCCCGGCGTTCATGCCGGACGCGCACCCGCCAAGGAACATCTCCCGGCAGGCCCGCCGTGCGTCGGCCCGCGGCACCTGCCCCGAAAGCTCGTAGTAGATGTGCGCGAACCCGTGCAGCACCGCCGCCAGCGTGGCCGCCGGGATGTCCCGCCGCACAACCCCCGCATCAGTGCACCGCGCCAGGATCGATTCGGTCTTCGCCAGCATGCGCCCCTTCGTCCTGCCGTCCAGCAGGTCATGCCGCTGATGCATCACCAGCTGCATCAGGTGCCCGTACCGGTCCACCATGTCGAAGATCCCCTCCAGGAACACCTCGAGCGACTCCAGAGGGTCCGCCCGGTCCATGCAACCATCGATGTGGGACTCGATTGCCACCATCGCGTCCGCGGCCAGGGCCCCGAGCAGCTCGTCCTTCGTCGCGAAGTTCCGGTAGATCGTCCCGACCCCAATGCCCGCGCGCTCGGCGATCTCCTTCATCTCCGCGTCCAGCCCTCGCTCCGCGAACACGGCGTGCGCCGCCGTCAGCAACCGCTGCCGGTTCGCTCGTGCGTCCGCGCGCTCAGATGGGGGCGAAGCTGCCATATCTGCTATCGATCTTAACGTTAACTCGACTGCTTGACAAGAAACGGAATTCCGGTTCACAGTCGATCACAACTCCGAACCAAGGATCTGGTGGCTGGACTTGCTCGAACGTTGGGCCCGGTTCTCATATCGCCGAAAATGGCTGGTCATCGCCGCCTGGGTGGGCATCCTGATCGGGGTGACCGTCGCCTCCCAGTCGCTCGCCGAAGAGTTCTCCACCGAATTCAGCATTCCTGGCTCCGAAAGTCAGGACGCCGCCGACCTCCTGAAGGAACGGTTCCCCGCCCAATCGGGCGAAGCCGCCGATGTCGTCTTCGAGAGCCCGTCCGGATTCGAAGACCCGGCCATCCAGGCCCGCGTTGAAGCTGTGCTCGCGGCCATCGCGGAAGTTCCCGGACATGTTGGCACCACCTCTCCGTTCGACCGGCCGGAGGGCTTCATCGCCCCCGGGGGCACCGTGGCCCGGGCTGAGGCGCGGTTCCAGGAGGGCGCCGGACTGTTCGACCGCTCCGCCATCGAGCAGCTCTTCGCGATCGTCGATGCCGCCAATGACGATGGGCTCCGCGTCGAGGTCGGCGGGCCGGCAATCGCGTTCAACGAAGAGGGCGAGTTCGGGTCCGAGGCGATAGGGCTCGCGGGGGCCGTCCTCATCCTCCTGATCGCGTTTGGCTCGGTGGTGGCCATGGGCGTTCCCATCGGCGCGGCGATCTTCGGGCTGGGCGGCGGGTTCGCCATCCTCGGGCTGGGCACCACCTTTTTCCCGATACCCGAGTTCGCGCCCCAGTTCGCCGCGATGATCGGTATTGGCGTCGGCATCGACTACAGCCTTCTCGTCGTCACCCGTTTTCGTGAGGCACTTCACCGTGGGGCCTCGGTGGAGGATTCGGTGGTCGAAGCTGTCACGACAGCCGGGCGAGCCGTGCTCTTCGCGGGGCTTGTTGTGGCCATCGCCCTTTCGGGGCTGCTCACCATGGGTCTCCCGTTCGTGTCCGCCCTCGGGCTGGCGGGGGCCACGGTGGTCGTCATGGCCGTCCTGGTCGCGCTCACGCTGACTCCCGCGGTCCTCTCGATGGCCGGGCGCCGCGTCGACCGCTGGCGCGTCCCCTTCCTCCACTCCACGGAAGGTGTTGACCCCAGCAGCGGTTGGGACCGCATGAGCCACGCCATTCAAAGGCGCCCGCTCCCATACTTCGTTGGAGCGTCCGGGCTGCTGCTGTTCCTCGCCATTCCCTTCCTCCAGATAGAGCTTGGCTTCTCTGACGCGGGCACCAGCTCCGAAAAGCTCCACAGTCGCCGCGCCTACGACCTGCTGGCCCAGGGCTTCGGGCCGGGCTTCAACGCCCCACTCGTCGTGGTTGTCGATGGTGACGATGCTGCGGGATTCGCGGGGCGCATCCGCGATGCGGCTGCGGCTGCCGGCGGCATCGCCGAGGCGGGCCCCGTGGTGGCCAACGAGAC